>NZ_MBQA01000162.1:0-31797 GCF_001709235.1 Pseudoalteromonas sp. BMB | reverse complement strand
GCAGCTCAGGTTATTTACTCTCATCTTATTCATTGTTTCGGATCAAATTGTTTCTAGTTATAGCTGCTAAGCTACTATCGATTCAATCAAGGAGCAAAAAGATGAAAGCAGCGTTAGTGCACCAATTTAAACAACCGTTAGAAATTCAAGAAATTGAAAAGCCGCAACTTACACAAGGATCGGTCATCGTTGAAATAGCCGCCTGTGGTGTTTGCCACACCGACTTACACGCCTGTCATGGCGACTGGCCAGTTAAACCTAAATTACCACTAGTGCCCGGTCACGAAGGTGTGGGTACCGTTATCGCAAAAGCTGACGATGTTAAACATTTAGCCGTTGGTGATAGAGTCGGTGTACCTTGGCTTCATAGCGCCTGCGGTCATTGTGAACACTGCCTAAAAGGCAACGAAAACTTATGCCCAGAGCAGTTAAATAGTGGCTATTCCGTCGACGGCGGTTACGCACAGTACTGTAAAGCTGACGCCAACTACGTGGTAAAAATCCCCGAAGGCTTGTCATTTGTCGATGCCGCACCTCTATTCTGCGCGGGCGTCACCACCTATAAAGCACTAAAAGTATCGAAAGCTAAACCCGGTGAATGGATTGCCATTATTGGTGTAGGAGGCCTTGGTCACTTAGCAGTGCAATACGCCAAAGCAATGGGGCTGAATGTAGTTGCGGTTGATACTGGTGAGTCAAAGTTAGCACTGGCAAAAGATCTTGGCGCCGATTTATGTATCGACTTTAAGCACAATGATCCCGCAGAGTTAATGCAAAATAAGCTAGGTGGAGTCCAAGCCGTAGTTTGTACCGCGGTCTCAAAGCCAGCCTTTACGACATCATTTAACAGCGTAAAGCGCGGCGGTACTTGTGTGCTCGTTGGCTTACCACCTGAAGAAATGCCTATTCCTATATTTGATACCGTTCTTAAAGGTATCAGTGTTGTTGGCAGTATTGTTGGTACTCGTCAAGACCTCACTGAATGCTTGCAGTTTGCTGCTGAGGGCAAGGTAAAAGCCATTATTGAAACCAAGCCACTCGAGCAAATCAACGATATATTTAACGATATGCTCAATAGCGACATTAACGGCAGGATCGTACTTACTTTCGACTAGACCCATCGAGCAGCCAAATACTTGTTATCCATTTGGCTGCTTTCTCACTTCGGCAAAGGGACAAAAGCCTAGAACGATCAACCAGAGCGCAGAATGACAACGGCCAGAGAACAAATTGTTATTCCGAGCTTAGGTTAACTATACTTTGTGTATTCGAGTCTTAACAACGTTGAATACATGGCAGCCAGTCAAAGCAACATACTTCACCCAAGTCAGTCGTTTAGCTTTAAGTACTTCTACCATATATCAGCGCTCTCCATGCTGCTTTTTTTTCTTTCTGTGGTGTTCACGTTTTTAGCATTCGTCAATAAAGAAGCGCAAGAGCTAGAAATAGAACGGAATTTTAATCTTGTTCGGTTATCCCAAGAGTTAAGACTCAGCTCAGATCAACTCACCATGATGGCGCGGGCTTATGCCGCCACGGGCAACCCTAAGTTTAAGCAATTTTTTGATGAGATCTTAACGATCCGTAACGGCACTTCCCCCCGCCCTAAGCATTTACACCGCGTCTATTGGGACATGTTGCTGGTCAAAGAGGGCCAAGCGCCATTTGAAAAAGAAGCACCAAAAGCGCTGCTGACATTATTATTAGAAAACGGGGTTTCTACGGATGAATTAACTATGCTGCGAAATGCAGAGGATAAAAGTGAAGCACTCGTGTCACTTGAGCGTGAAGCCTTCGAACTCGTGGCAGCTGGGAAAAATCAACAGGCCCTCAAGATTTTGTACAGCGAGGCTTACCTCCAAAGTAAAGTACAAATAATGACGCACATCAATACCTTTTTAGAGCGCAGAGAGCAGGATTTCAGTTCACTCCTTGCAAGCAGCAATAAAAAGGTAAAGTCCTATTATGGCGCCGCGTTTGTTTGTTTTATCTTGCTATTACTTAGCCTCATCGCGTTGTACAACTCTCGTTCGGCCATCCGTAAAAGTATTATTGATTATCTAAATACGGAGGTAAAAAGCCAAACTGAAGAGTTAATAGAAAAAAACAAAGCACTTAATCACGCGATCAGTGAACTCAGTGAGACTCAAAAACGCCTGATAAACGCCGAAAAGTCAGCAACGCTGGTGCGATTGATCCCAGGACTTGCCCATGAGATTAACACGCCGATTGGCGTCGCGATGACTGCTTCCAGTAACCAACTATTGCTCGTCGAAGGGGTAAGACAAAGGGTAAATAAAAATGAAATCGCCAAATCTGCTTTATTGCATTCGATAGAAAATATTGAAAGCTGTGCCAAACTCGTCGTCAATAGTACCGAGCGGATCACCGGTATTATCGACAAGCTCAAAATCATCACCAATACTGGATTTGAAGGAGAAGTAAAGCCTGTTTACTTACAGCCACTTATCACGCGATGTGTGAGTGAGCTTGCCAATCAACACCCACATATTGATATTACCTTAGATATTCCCGAAGCACTTGCTATCACCGCCCCAGAGAGATTGTTACAGCAGATTTTCCAACCTGTAATAGAAAATGCGTTTTACCACGCCTTTGCTGATAACTCAGTGCAAAGCCCATGTGTGATTATATCGGCTCAAGCTTCAAAACTTGGATATACGATTAAAGTCACGGACAACGGCGGCGGTATTCCACATGAAATCAAAGATAAAGTATTTGATCCCTTTGTCGTCGGTAATCGCACCCAAAAAGGCTTGGGCTTAGGGCTAAGTGTAGCGCTCGCTATCGTCACTCAGTATTTTAAAGGTGCAATTGAGTGTGAAACAGAATCTAATTCTGGAACATGCGTCATTATCAAGTTGCCGAGCTAGTCGCGCTAACGGACCCAGCCGATACTTAACAGCAATCGAGTACCAGCTTCCACTTTAGAAACGGAATGCTCTGATTTATCAAAACCTGAACACGAGATAATAACTTGTTCTCTAGCAGCTGTTATCCCTTACTACTGCGTTAAATTTTCTTGCAATAGGCCAGCTATTGACGCACAAATTTGCCTTGTATTAAGAAATAACTTCTGGCTAGAGTGATATTACGCTTTTGAACTTAGATATTTTAATGAATTAACTAACTTCTTATCCCGAGTTCAGGTTCAAAAATTTAATGCGACTGCTGCTATAAAGCGGATCTTTACACTTAAATTCACCGCCTAACTTCGCCCGCTTTAACACAATATTTAGCCTGAAATGTATCCCTGAAACGACTTTATCGGTATGTGGTGGTACTTCGCATCCAGTTGGAAACATTAGTAAATAACCTGAGGTTTGGATAAGATATGTTCTAACTGGTTGTTTTAAACTAAAATCAAATTATTTCCTTATCTAGCCAGAGAGTTTTGGGGATAACAAGGCGAATTTACGTACTAATAGCTGGCTATTGGAAGTGAATTCAACGCAGTTAGCGCGAAAACTGGCTGCTAGAAAGGCATAGATTATCTGAAGCTCAGGTTAAATACATATCAAACTTAACTGACCACATCGCGCTTGCTAGTAACATTTTTTGATGGCCGGACTGTTGTCTGCCTAGTTGCCAGCGAAAATACTTTGGTTTACTTTCCATAAATGCACACTTTAAACTTCATTATTATTGCGGCAATGCTTTGTAAATAGAATACAGAGGAACAACGCACTGCCACTCTTCCTGAGAAATAGAGTACACAGCAAGGTTGAAGCACTCGTTCCGATAAACACCTGCACGACGTAATATGCCATCAAAGTGAGCACCAAGTTGCTCAACCAACCGGCGTACTAAATCATTACGCTCGTCGACTCTAAATTCAACTAAAGCGAAGCCGAGAGTATTCAAATACTCTGTCACCAGTACACAAAAAACCTTGTCATACAAGGCATCGTGGATAAACCAACTCTCTTCTACTAATACTTTTTTCGCCGCTGAGTCATCGACTGTAATTAAGATCATGCCAAGCATTTCGCGCGTTTGAGTTTGTCGCACACAAATACAGTGCTTTGATTTATCTTCAGTAGCTTGTAAAAAAGGTACTAGCACTCTTTGTTGTCGTAACTTTAATAACTCTTCGGCATCGTACTCATCACCATATCTAAGCGAAAACAGACGCTCCAACCGTTTATATTCCCCTATTCTTAACGTTCTCAAAGCAAACGCTGAGTCCGAAAACTCAACACGGATATCACTTATGGGGATGTCTTTTTCACCAGGTGGAACGATCATTGGCTTTTTTGAGTGGCGGATACATAACTTAGATTATTACACCTATTTAAGCCTAAAAGCTATGCCAGTGACTTCCCATCAAACTCAAACGACAAATAGCCCGTAAAGAACAAGTACAACTAAAGTTAACGCAAAGCTAACTCGGATCCGCTTGAGCACGGTTTCATCTTTCAGCGTTTTAAAAACCACACCACCTAATGCCAGCCATATTGTGTCGACCACTATCGCCACCACGTAGCACACGCTAGCGGCAAGGAGCGTAGCAACTAGGTTTGAGCTTGCCGGCACCGAAGCCGTCGCAAAAATAGCGATACACGCGGCGTAGGCTTTGGGGTTGAGGAGGTTAAGAATAAACCCATCTTTAAAGCTCGGTAGCTGCGCACCTGCACTGCCAAGCGCCGCGTTGTTTGCTGCAATTTTGTAGGCTACATAAATTAAGTAGGCGGCTGCAAGCCATTTGAGCATGAGTGTCACTTGGGGATGACTAACCAGTAACCCTGCAACCCCAGTGGCTGCAAAGATCACCGCGACAAGCAGTCCTGCCAAAATACCAGCTAAGAACGGGAAACCTTTTTTAACACCTTGACTCGCCCCCGTCGCAGCCAGTGCAAGTGGCGCAGGACCGGGTGAGCCAAGTAATACCGCGGTTGTGATTGCCACAGAAAGTAAAGCTTCAAACATCATATCGTCCTTATGAATTACAAGTCTGCATGGTGGAAATCAAAGAAGAAGCCGAATGGCAGGCACACTTTCACGACCAAGCAACAACTCGGGAGTTTTCTTATCTTGAAAATAAGGCTCCTGGGAATAGAGCCTTTAATTTAGTATGCTGCTACGCCTCTGGGACGCAAACTCGGCCTTCCATTAGCACGCGAGCGCTGCGGCTCATGACGGCTTTTTTAGCTTGCCAACGGCCAGACTCTTGTAGTGCTTCAGCGCCAACCTTTAAGGTGCCTGACGGATGTCCAAAGGTTACGGAGTTAAGATCACCACCACCAGCGGCTTCGTTAACTAGGGTGCCAGGAATTGCCGCCGCGGTTGCTATCGCCACAGCGGCAGTGCCCATCATCGCATGGTGTAACTTACCCATGGATAAGGCGCGAACGTTTAAGTCGATGGTATTGGCTTCCACTGCTTTACCGCTCGATGCTGCATAAGATTTAGCAGGTGCAACAAAAGCAATCTTTGGGGTATGTTGGCGAACTTTCGCTTCGTCAATATGACCTATTAAACCCATTTTAACTGCGCCATAAGCACGGATCTTTTCAAATCGCTCTAGTGCAGCTGAGTCTCCATTAATCGCTTCTTGTAACTCAGTACCTTCATAACCTAAATCGGAAGCACGGAAGAAAAGCGTTGGGATCCCGGCACTTATCATGGTCACTTCAAAGGTGCCTTCATCAGGCACAGTTAACGTATCGACGAGATTGCCCGACGGAAACATATCAACATCTGGGTCGCTTGGATCCATAAACTCAACCACCACTTCTGCTGCTGGGAAAGTTACGCCATCCAGTTCAAAGTCGCCCGTCTCTTGCACTTCTCCATTGCTGATTGGAACATGCGCTACTATGGTTTTGCTAATATTCACCTGCCAGATTTTAACGACAGCAACACCGTTCTCTGGCACTTTATTCGCGTCGACTAAGCCGTTGCTGATTGCAAATGCCCCCACCGCAGCCGTTAAATTGCCACAGTTTCCGCTCCAATCAATAAATGGTTTGCCGATAGCAACCTGACCAAAAAGATAATTCACGTCATGGTCGGCTTTGTCGCTTTTACTTAAAATCACGGTTTTGCTGGTACTGGAAGTTGCACCGCCCATGCCATCGGTATGTTTACCATAGGGATCTGGGCTGCCAATCACACGTAGCAGCAAGTTATCTCGCGCTTCGCCCGGTTGCTGCGCGTACTCGGGTAAATCTGTTAAATTAAAGAACACCCCTTTAGAGGTGCCGCCACGCATATAAGTGGCGGGAATTTTAATTTGCGGCTTAAATTGACTCATGGTTATACGCCTTCCGCTTCGAGGAAGTCTTGAGCGAAGCGTTGTAACACGCCGCCAGCAGAGTAAATAGATACTTCTTCAAAGGTATCTAATCGACAAGTCACAGGCACCTCTACGCGCTCACCACTTTGACGATTAATCACAAGAGTTAAAGTAGCGCCAGGTGCCGGTTCACCCTCAACGTCATAGGTTTCTGTACCATCGAGTTCAAGCGTTTTACGGGTCGTGCCCGCTTTAAACTCAAGCGGTAGTACTCCCATACCGATTAAGTTAGTACGGTGAATACGCTCAAACCCTTCTGCTGCGATAACCTCAACCCCGGCTAAGCGTACACCTTTTGCAGCCCAGTCACGAGACGAACCTTGGCCGTAATCTGCGCCAGCAACGATGATCAGCGGTTGTTTACGCTCCATATAGGTTTCGATGGCTTCCCACATTCTGGTGACTTTGCCCTCGGGCTCAACACGCGCCAGTGACCCTTGTACTACTTCACCGTTTTCTACCACCATTTCGTTTAACAGTTTGGGGTTGGCGAATGTCGCACGCTGCGCCGTTAAGTGATCACCTCGGTGTGTCGCGTATGAGTTGAAATCTTCCTCTGGTAAGCCCATTTTGGCCAGATATTCACCCGCCGCACTGCTTGCCAAAATCGCATTCGATGGCGACAAATGGTCAGTCGTGATGTTGTCACCTAAAATCGCTAATGGACGCATGCCTTTCATGGTACGCTCGCTCGCGAGTGCCCCTTCCCAATAAGGAGGGCGACGAATATAGGTACTCGTTGGACGCCACTGATAAAGTGGGTCGTTGTCTTCTCCATAGTCTACCGTGAGGTCAAACATTGGCTCATAAACGGCGCGGAACTGCTCTGGTTTTACGCTTTCTTTGATCACCGCATCGATTTCTTCATCGCTTGGCCAGATATCTTTAAGCGTGACTGGATTGCCCTCTTGATCGCGACCTAAGACACCATTTTCAATATCAAAACGCACGGTGCCTGCAATTGCATAAGCCACAACCAACGGAGGTGACGCTAAGAAGGCTTGTTTTGCGTAAGGATGAATTCGACCGTCAAAGTTACGGTTACCCGATAACACTGCCGTTGAGTATAAATCACGGTCAATCACTTCTTGTTGAATTTTCGGATCAAGTGCGCCACTCATGCCATTACAAGTCGTACAAGCAAAGGCAACAACACCAAAACC
Organism: Pseudoalteromonas sp. BMB; assembly: GCF_001709235.1. Classification (NCBI taxonomy): domain Bacteria; kingdom Pseudomonadati; phylum Pseudomonadota; class Gammaproteobacteria; order Alteromonadales; family Pseudoalteromonadaceae; genus Pseudoalteromonas; species Pseudoalteromonas sp. BMB. The sequence goes on along the minus strand of NZ_MBQA01000162.1, from coordinate 24,315 downwards.
GAGCTGTTCAAGCTCAGGTAGGAGCTTTGCCTCTTCCATATAAGAACGTACCGCTTTTGATCCCGGTGCAAAAGACGTTTTCACCCAAGGTTTACGAGCAAGACCTAATTTATTGGCATTACGTGCCAGCAAGCCTGCGGCAACTACGTTGCGTGGATTACTGGTATTCGTACAGCTGGTGATAGCAGCGATGATCACCGCGCCATCTGGCATCAAGCCATCTTTTGGTGCTTCAATCTCTTTAACGATACCTTGATTAGCAAGGTCATTAGTTGCAACGCGGCGATGCGGATTTGAAGGACCTGCAATATTACGCGTCACCGTCGACAAATCGAACTTAAGTACACGCTCGTACTGCACGTTTTCTAGGGAATCAGCCCAAAGCCCAGTTAGCTTAGCGTATTTTTCCACCAGCTTAATTTGCTCGTCATCACGGCCTGTGAGCTTCAAATAATCAATGGTTTGCTCATCGATGTAGAACATGGCCGCGGTTGCGCCATACTCTGGTGTCATGTTTGAAATTGTCGCACGGTCACCTAAATTAAGGTCTTGCGTACCTTCACCAAAGAATTCTAAGTAGCTAGAAACTACGCGCTCTTTACGTAAAAACTCAGTGATCGCCAGTACAATATCTGTTGCGGTGATCCCCGGTTGGCGTTTACCAATGATTTCAACACCAACAATATCAGGCAATCGCATGTAAGACGCACGACCAAGCATCACGCTTTCCGCTTCAAGGCCACCCACACCAACGGCGATAACACCGAGTGCATCAACGTGTGGCGTGTGGCTGTCGGTGCCAACAAGCGTATCAGGGAAGGCAACACCGTCGCGCGCTTGAATAACTGGCGACATTTTTTCCAAATTGATTTGGTGCAAAATACCGTTGCCTGGCGGGATCACATCAACGTTTTTAAATGCCGTTTTGGTCCAGTTGATAAAGTGAAAACGGTCGTCATTTCGACGGTCTTCAATCGCGCGGTTTTTCTCAAATGCATCTTCTTCATAACCGGCGTGCTCTACAGCTAAGCTGTGATCGACAATCAGCTGAGTCGGTACGACTGGATTGACTTTAGCCGGATCGCCGCCTTTTTCAGCGATAGCATCACGCAGACCCGCAAGGTCGACTAAAGCAGTTTGGCCCAAAATATCATGGCAAACCACGCGAGCAGGAAACCACGGGAAGTCCAAATCGCGACGACGCTCGATAATTTGTTCAAGATAATCATTGAGTTTTTCAGGCTCAGCGCGGCGTACTAAGTTTTCAGCAAGGACGCGCGAGGTGTAAGGTAAAGTCTCATAGCTACCTGGTTTGATGGCTTCTACCGCTTCTTTTGTATCGTAATAGCAAAGCTCAGAATCAGGTAAACGTTTACGGAATTGAGTATTCATAACAACTTCCAACAATCGGTGACGGAGAACAGGCGGTCATGGCGACCGCCAGAATAGATTCGAACAGTGTTCGATTAACGCTCAGAAATGGCAGGAACTGGGCGTAGCTCCTCGCCAGTGTATTCCGCCGATGGGCGAATGATACGGTTATCTGCGCGCTGCTCCATAACGTGTGCAGCCCAACCTGTCAGACGTGACATAACAAAGATTGGCGTGAACAATTTAGTTGGGATCTTCATGAAGTTATAAGCTGAAGCATGGAAGAAATCGGCATTACAGAATAGCTTTTTCTCGCGCCACATGACTTCTTCACAGCGCACAGATACAGGGTAAAGTACTGTATCCCCCACATCTGCCGCTAGTTTTTCAGACCAACGTTTGATGATTTCGTTACGAGGATCACATTCTGAATAGATAGCGTGACCAAAGCCCATGATCTTCTCTTTACGCTCAAGCATACCCATCATTTCTTGCTCTGCGTGATCCGCAGATTCAAAGCGTTCAATCATTTCCATTGCCGCTTCGTTTGCACCACCGTGCAGTGGACCACGTAGAGAACCAATTGCACCAGTAATACAAGAATGCATATCAGAAAGCGTTGAGGCACAAACACGAGCAGTAAAAGTCGACGCGTTAAACTCATGCTCTGCATAAAGGATAAGTGATACGTGCATCACACGCTCATGTAGCTCACTTGGTTTTTCGCCGTGCAATAAGTGTAAGAAATGTGCACCGATTGAATCGTCATCTGTCTCCACATCGACACGAACGCCATCATGGCTAAAGCGATACCAGTAACAAATAATGCTTGGGAAACTTGCAAGCATGCGATCGGTTACTTTACCTTGCTCATCAAAGCTTGCTTCACCTTCAAGGTTACCAAGCATTGAACAACCCGTACGTAATACGTCCATTGGGTGTGCATCAGCAGGAATACGTTCTAATACTTCTTTTAATGCCTGCGGTAAACCGCGCATTGCTTTAAGCTCGCTTTTATAAGCGTCTAGTTCAGCTTGATTTGGTAAGTTACCTTTAAGGATAAGGTGAGCCACCTCTTCAAACTGACAATTTTCAGCTAGATCCTTTACATCGTAGCCACGATAAGTCAAACCTGAGCCCGACTTACCTACCGTTGATAGTGCTGTTTTTCCTGCTACTTGACCACGAAGGCCCGCGCCACTTAGTACTTTAGCCATATTATTGTCTCCTGAATTTTTTACCTGCTGGGTATTGATATTTTGTGCTGCTGAGCAACCCTCAACAGCTTTAATTTTTTACTTATTTTTACCTTCGGCGAATAATGCATCGAGCTTTTGCTCATAATCGTGATAACCAAGGTAATCATACAAATCCATTCGGGTTTGCATGGTATCGAGTACCGCTTTCTGATCCCCATTTTCTAAAATAGACTGATACACCAGCTCCGCCGCTTTGTTCATCGCTCTGAACGCACTCAATGGGTAAAGCACCATATCTACGCCCCACTCACCCAGCTCAGCTTTGTTCCAAAGTTCTGTCTTACCAAACTCAGTGATATTCGCAAGGATGGGCACATCAAGTGCTTCGCTGAATGCGCGATAGTGCTCTTCAGTTTGTACCGCTTCTGCAAAAATGCCATCAGCGCCTGCTGCAACATAGGCTTTCGCGCGCTCAATTGCCGCTTCTAGCCCTTCTTGTGCAAACGAATCTGTTCTTGCCATAATGAAAAAGTCAGGGTCGGTGCGCGCATCAACTGCTGCTTTAATACGGTCAACCATTTCTTCGGTCGACACGATTTCTTTATTTGGGCGGTGACCACAGCGTTTTTGCGCTACTTGATCTTCCATATGTACCGCAGCTGCACCTGCTTTTTCCATATCTCGAATGGTTTTTGCAATATTGAATGCGCCGCCCCATCCAGTATCAATGTCGACCATTAAAGGTAGATCACATGCCGAGGTAATGCGACTTACATCTGCAATTACATCATTTAGAGATGTCATTCCTAAGTCAGGTAAACCATAAGATGCATTAGCAACGCCACCACCAGAAAGATAGATAGCTTGATGACCGATTTTCTTTGCCATCATCGCGCTATATGCGTTGATAGTGCCGACGATTTGAAGCGGTTTATTGGCTTTTAATGCTTCACGAAATTTTTTTCCTGCGCTCATGATGATGCTCTCTCTTAAAAGTGTGATTGATTGCTTGCTAACTTGGTTGCGATATTATTTTTAGAATATTGAATATGTCGACGCATCAGTATTTCTGCCAGTTCGGGGTCGCGATTACTGATCGCACGAACGATATGTTTATGCTCGTCAAATGCCGTGGTGACGCGGGGACCGGCCATCCCTAACTGCACACGATACATACGCACCAAGTGGTACAGTCCATTGACTAGCATAGAGATAAGACTCGCATTTTTACTGCCAAGAATAATGCGGTAATGAAAGTCGAGATCGCCCGCTTCTTGATAATAAGAATGTTGGTTTTTGACTTCATCGAATTGACTCGACAACAAACCTTCTAGGTCTTGAATTTCAATATCAGTCATGTGCTGTGCTGCAAGCCTTGCTGCCATACCTTCTAGTGCTTCACGGATCTGATAAAGCTCCATCAACCCTTCCGGTGTGAGGGTAACAACGCGTGCCCCTACGTTAGCTTTACGCTCAACTAGGTGACATGACTCCAAGCGATTGATTGCCTCACGAACAACCGCTCTACTGACCTCATACTTTGTCGACAATTCCATTTCGCTGAGCTTAGAACCTGCCGCAATTTCACCTTCTACAATTTCCTTTCGCATACGAAAGAATGCTTTATCAGAAGAAGTAACCGCTTGCTCGTCAAAAAAGCTCATCATTAGTTAGCCAGTCTTAGTAATTTAAGTTGTAGACAATATAGTGCTGGTTGACGCGCACGTCAACCAGCCTCGCCGCAAATTGTCGACAATTCTAAATATAAGCAGTATTCACCATATTTATAGCTTATGACAAATAATCAGTCTCATGTATTTATCTCGATACGGTATCAGGAAAGGATTAATTGCATCGCTTAAAAATCATGCATATTATGAAGATACCTTTACTTTAGCCTGAAGATTACGATGCGGTGTTTTCAAATAGTAATGCTTTCCCTGCTGCTAATAACCGGATTAGCGCAGGCGAAAACCTATACCGTACTGGTCTATCACGGTGCCAATCCTCCTTACTATTTTGAAGAGCAAGGAAAACCCAAAGGTATTTTTGTCGACATTTTTCAAGAGTTGGCAAAACTGACTTCATACCAATTTGAGTTTATGCCGCTCTCTGTCGCCAGAGGACAGCGCTATTTCGATCAAGGTAAAATAGATATTGAACCTGGGATCAATAAAGCGTGGCGGGCCGAAGCAGACGTCCCAGGGATTTACAGCATCGACTATGCCTTCTCAACCGAAGTGCTGCTTGGGTATCAATCTCGCTGCGTGGGCAAGCATAGGCCCGAGCAGTTTTATGGCGCATTAGTCGGCAAAGTAAGAGGGTATCGTTACGATAATTTTGAAGCGCACTTGGGTGAAGACAAGATAGTCGTTTATGAAAATGTATCGGAGAAAGAACTACTAGCACAGCTTGAACATGAGCGTTTAGACTACATCATGATTGGTTCGGTGACAGCAGATTACTATATTTCACAACAACCAAAGTATCGCAAATTTCAATCTTGCTATGAAATAAGCCGATTACCCGTACATATGCGCTTGCAGCCTCATTTAACTGAGTTACAAACGGAAATAAATATCGCCTTGCGACGAATGGTTAATGACGGAAAAATAAAATCCATCTATGCTAAATATAGATTAACGCATTAACGTGTGGAGTTGTTTGCTAATGACGAATGCTGTTGTTGGACGTCTACTACTGTTTATTTTGCTGATTAGCCCATTACCGTTATGGGCGAAATTACAGGTTGTTACGGAACTTTCTCCACCCAATCAAACCATAGAAAACCACCAAGTTGCAGGCTCAAGTACCGTTCTGGTCAAAGCGATTTTAAAAGCGGCTGAACTCGAGGGACAGTTTTCTATTTACCCTTGGGCCAGAGCTTTTAAATTAGCGCAGCATGACAAACATACCTTAATTTATAGCATCGCAAAGACCCCCGCAAGAGAAGACAGTTTTCATTGGATTGGTCCTGTTGCTGTATTTCATTTAGGGTTTGTTACCAATCGTTATCGTGAGGACATAAAAATCCAATCACTTGAGGATGCAAAACAATACAAAATAGCAGTTCAGCGTGGTGATATCGCCGAAGGCACACTTAAAGCACTCGGGTTTAACTTTGTTCAAACCAGCGACATCGAAAAGTCATATGAGTTACTCGTTGCAAATCGCGTTGATTTAGTGATTGATGACCCGCGTTATATCAAAACCATGGCCACGGAACTTAACCTTCCAGCCGACCACTTTGCCTTTTTATACGATGTGAAGGCACTCTCGGTAAAAGGTTACCTTGCAACGAACAACCAGTTACCAGCCGATATTGTCGAACGATTACGTATTGCATTTGCGAAAGTAAGTAAAACAGAAGCGTACCGTAAGGTATTGGAGCTCTAGCTAAACCCAATTGCTTTAATCCAAAATACTCTCACGTATATTGGTTTGTATGGGTAGCACTTAATCGTCGCTGCTTTTCATAAAAACCAATACCAAGCAAGTAGCTCATCTCAATAAAAAGAGATAACATTTCAGCCTAAACCTGCCGATTACAGTAACGATTAGAAAGGAAAAACAGTGATTGAACGAATTGATACCAAACAACGAATGAGCCGCATTGTAAAACACAATGGTACTATTTATTTATGTGGCCAAGTCTGTAAAGACGCCGAGCAAGGAATTAGGGCACAAACTGAAACCATGCTTGAGAAAGTTGATGAGCTACTTATTCAAGCAGGGAGCGACCGCAAACACATTCTTTCTGCGACAATTTATATTAAAGACATGAAGTATTTTGCAGAAATGAACGAGGTTTGGGATGCATGGGTGCCTGAAGGTTATGCACCAGCTCGCGCTTGCGTAGAAGCGAGCATGGCTCGTGATGCATTACTTGTTGAGATTTCGGTGGTTGCTGCAGAAATCTAGTCTAAAAAACATAAGCCTGATTTAGATAGGGCTTGCCTTTACTCTGTCAGATTTGGTTTTTAGATATTGATCAAATTTGACAGCCGTATTTGACGAATCAGTGTCAGGTGGTAATGATACCACCTAAAGTAGTGTCCGGATTTATTGAACCACAACGCTATGGCTTCTCTGCTTTGCGTGTCTGTGACTACAGTGACCTTATGAGCGCTAACTTTCGCGGCAGTCAATGGTGCTTTAACACTCCATAACCTTTGAACACTTATCCACTTAAGTATTTGCTTTCTTCACAAATTTCGCCGTAACCATCATTTCACCCACGCCATCAACCTTACAGTCAAGCTCATGGTCTTTTTTATCTAGCACACGTCTTACCAAAGCCTTAGTACCAATCTTAATGACTTGTGAGCTGCCCTTGATTTTTAAATCTTTAATCACAGTGACTTTATCGCCATCCGCTAATAGTGTGCCGTTGGCATCTTTTACTTGAATGTCGTCCTCGGTAGCAGTCGCGTTTGGATCCCATTCATAAGCACATTCAGGGCATACTAGCTGACTTTGATCTTGATAAACATATTCAGAATTGCACTTGGGGCAAGGTGGTAAAGACATATATTGTCCATTCGCTAATTCAATTTAAAGCACATAGTAATATCAACGTTCTGAATTTAATAGGGATAATGTCAACTCTTTCGATCCGAGACTTTAGGGTGAGCTTTTGGCACTCAATTTGCTAACTAATAATCGTATTTAACCAAATGCATGGAAGGAATTCTCAATGATTATTAATCAATCTAGTAATGTCAGTGCCGTATACTCTCAACTTGTACAACAGCAGTCCACGTCTCGACAAGATGAGAAACAGGAAGTAGTAGCCACAGATACTGTAGCAATCAGTGAGGCTGGCAAACAAGCGCACCAAAACTGGCAAAATATTGCCTCTAAATATGATGTAAATAATATTTCGGCTCAAGAAGCTCGCGCTATGTCTAAAGAGTTGTTTGAAGGGGGGCTTATCAGTACTGGTCAAATGATGGCGATCGGTGCACCAACTTCTATGGTGGAAAATCCATCTCAGAAATACAATCTACTTAATGACATGAAGCATACTTTTAGTTTATCAAACTCGCTTTCAGCTCAAACCAAAGAGGCTAGAGCCAACTATTTAAATTCGATATCGATTTTGGAAAGGCTCAACAGTGAAAGAAAGGGACTAAATGGCTAAAATATTCTAGATAGGTGCATTTAGTATTATTCAAATGCACCTTAGTGTTTAGTTCAAATCAAACTAATTAATATAAAGCGAGTCGCTTGACGTACCAAATGGCGAAGCTGTTGAATTTGAAGAAACTTTAACTTGACCAGACTCTTGACCTGAGAAGTCCCAACCATACAACCAACCCGTGACAGTTTCCCCAACCGAACAACGGTGTAAATCGTTGCCACACCGAGCTTCACTCAATCCAGTTGATTTAGAGATCCCATTCATCACCGCATTATTCGGATTGCCATAACCAAACTGCCAAGCGTAGATAAATAGATAGCTGCCACCGTGGTTAGTTCCTGTAGAAAGTTGACTTTGTGAAATAGTCTGATCGCCGCCTAATTGCGAACGTACGATACCCAGCTCAAAATACGTGATCCCTTGAGCCGGTGCCATTGGCATGATCTCAGCACTACTCATTGAAAACTCATCTCTCGCGACAGGTGCATGCATAGCTAGTGGGGATTGTTCAAAGTCTAGCGAATAGTAAGTAGTTGGGTTTTTCATCACACCTTGCTCGATATCTCCAGCAACAGCAGAAAATGCGGAAGTGAGAGCCAACATTAGTAGCATTGAATAGCTTTTTTTCTTCATCTTAATTGTCCTTTTAAACACTGTTTAAGTTATCGATGCCAGTTATGTTAATTCGTTTTAACTTATACACATTAGCAAGCTATGGATAACACTTTCAAAATTAAAACAAGCTCTTAGGTTAATCTTGAAATGCATATGGCTTAGCTAAAATTAAAGCGTTATCTACTCACAGGTAGATAACTTCATTACGAGGATTGATATAAACCGCCGCTGGCAGTTACAAACATTAACACAAAAAGAACAATAAACAACAAAATAAACCAGTTAATTTACATTCTGTATATAACAGGATCTGGATCAATTGCTAAATAACCTGAGGTTTGGATAAGGAATGTTCCAACTCATTGTTTCTAAAGCACAACTTAGTTTTTTCCTTGTCTAGCCAGAGAGTTTTAGGGAAAACACCGCTTCCGCGTCCTGCTCTCGCTAAGGTACCTACATCCTGTAGGCAAGGCGAATTCACTTCCAATAGCTGGCTATTGGAAGTGAATTCAACGCAGTTTGCGCTAAAACTGGCTGCTAGAAAGGCATTAATTATCCGCAGCTCAGGTTATTTATTGACTGAGTGGAAAATTTTTTGATATTCAGGCACAAAAAAAGCAAGCCTTAGCTTGCTTTTTCTTCATCAATTAAGCGATTAAAGCTTAACGATTTTCTCAGCTTGAGGACCTTTCTGGCCGTCAGTAACTGTGAATTCTACTCTGTCGCCTTCAGCTAGGGTGCGGAAACCGTCACCTGTAATTGCGCTGAAGTGTGCGAACACGTCAGGGCCATTTTCTTGAGCGATGAAACCAAAACCTTTAGACTCGTTAAACCACTTAACGGTACCTGTAAGAGTGTTAGACATAATACTAATCCTGATATAAAAACAAAAACCAATGCTGCGCATTGATGAGCTATGCCCATGTGGGCGCATAGACCTAAATTTGTAGAGTGGATAAAACTTCAGGACGGTACTACTACAAGCAAACACTTATACAACAACGTAATGGAGATTTTAAAACACTGACTCAAATTCTGTCTATGAACATCATATAGGGATTCCGCCCTAAGTCAATGTATTTTTAATCATCAATATGACTTGCTAATGACAAATATCAATATTTTTTTGGCGGCTTTTTCAACGCCCTATTTTTAAACACATTATTCCCCTAACCCCGTGTAAATAATAGAGATTGCAATAAAATATTCATAAAACTACAGTGGCTTTTTTGACTCTAACTTTCGAATTAATTGCACCACTTGCTCCACGACCACTTGCGGGGCATTCATAGGTACGGTGTGGTCACTTCCCTTGGCTATAATTAGCTCAGAATCACAATGTGATGCCAACGCTTCTTGTCCTTCTCGCCATGCTTTAACATCGCGCTGAGTTGGATCAAATGGTCTTTGGGCAACGATAACACGACATGGTATATGATCAGGTGCTTGATGCGCCCGAACACTCGCAACGGTTTCACTTAGTGCTTGAGTTTCCCGGCGCAGAGCTTCACCGAAGGTATTTTCTGGCAGAGTATTCAAGGGTTTAAGTAGCTTATCCTGCGCTAAGGCGTGGGTTTTATCGATGAAGTAAACGGTCACAGGGTCAACATACAACAAGCCTGCAACTTGCTCTGGATAATAGGTGATGTAGTTTTGCATTACATAGTATGCGTATGAATGACCAACATAAATAAATGGCGGCCGAATATCAAGCGTTCTCAACACTTCACGAAGATTACGATTATCCGTATCAATACTATAGGCTCTGCGGCTAAGCTCGCTTTTGCCATAACCTTCACGGTTATAGGCCACCAATGCATTGGGTACTTGCTGCGCGAGACCCATCATTACTGGTGTCCAATAAATTGCAGGCGCTGCAGAACCACTTTCAAAAACAACGGCAGGTTCATTGCCCGCAACATGATAAACCTGCAAAGATACTTTGTTCGCAACCACGATGTGCTCTTGAATATCACGTTCAAGCGCAATCTGTGCATAAGCACTATTAACGAACAACAACCCCAATAAAGTTAGCGTGCGATACATATCGTTTCCTTGATATCTATAGTTCGACTCTAAAGTTAGCAGCTAGATGCACCATAAGCTAATGACATTTTTGCTGCATCTCCCCTTTATTTAAACAAAGTAAAAGCGACACTTAAAACTCAAATTCCAATGCGAGTCTAAAGCTATGATCTTTGCCAGATTGGCTGATCTCCGAAATAAAACCCGCTTCCCATTTCAGCTGTTTTTGACCTTCGAATCGATGCAGTCCGATAAACCCTGGGCCAACACCAAAAAAGTCTTCTCCGACATAGACTTCAATTGCGGGCTGAAAAGCACTATACAAGCGGTAGCGCAGTTGCGCTCTAAACTCAGATTCCCATTCATCCTCAATGTCCTTACCCCACTCCCTCACCAAAAATGCGTTCATGGTAAGGCTCGTGCGGCCAAATTCCTTCTCAAATAAAAACCCTGCGGTTGCTTCATAGGCATCGAATTTATGGCGCTTTTCAAGCTCAAACAACATACCAATATCCGCCCAGAAGCGCCCTTGCTCTACAAATTGCCAACGCGACTCTAGCTCATAAGCAGCCAAGTCAAAATTGCCCTCATCGTCGCGCTCACCAATGGCGTAACCTTCAACAGTCATTGTCTCAGTGAGACTCCAACCAAGCCCTAAGCGCTGTGCCAACACATTCCCTTGCTCGGTTTGGCGAGATAGTAGTCGCCACTCCAACTCACGTTCAAGCGGTAAAACGTATGGATGATAAACTTTGTCCACCACCATACCATCCGCTTTTGCACTAAACGCCACAATCCCAAAAAAACTCACCAGCAGCGCGAGTAAAACATTATTTCGCATGCGCTGTTCTCCAATATGTACATCCCAAGAACGTAATCAACGCGCCTCCAAACCCTGCAAGCGTCGCAGCATTTGGTGTTGCCTCATACCCCACTAATACTCTTAGCACTCGACCAACAACACTGTGTTCGTCCACAATCTGTCGCAAGTCTATTTCAAGTCTGGCGGCACTAATTAAGTCAACTTGAAGCGCCAAGTCCAATGCAATCGACACCTTACTCGCACCGTGTAAGGCCAATAACAACAGCAACAACCAAGGTAAGTGCTTACTCTTCAGCCAATCAAGGAAAAAGAAGAGTAGAATAGAAAAGCTCAAACAGATCCCCACACCAAGCGAGGTGCCAATGGCGAGGGTTTGACCATCCGCTGGCTTTGAATAAGAGAACGCAAAGCTTGCCAAATGGTGCAAGTACAATACCACGGCTAGTCCAAAGGCCAAGGCTGCAAGTGCCGTATGTCCGGTGCGTTTTGTTGCAATCATTAAGCAAAATAAACTGAGTAGCAGTCCTATTTGCAATAACTCGAACCCGCGATAATCAAAACTCGAGGCTATTTCTCCACCCAAAAACCATATGCCAAAACAGCCGACTAGCCCCGCACTCAACGCGATGAGTGTCGTTTTAAGTGGTAAAGCAGCATTGGTACATTGTGCTAATAGTACCCAAAGTACAGTTACTGGTAATAATTGGTTCACGCTCACCACCACCGCATTAAGAAGCATTGTTTGGCTCCTTCACGATAACGATACCTTGTGCTGTATTTGGTGAAAATTCACCAAAAAAACTATATTCACCGGGTGCTAGCGGGCCGATATAAATCACACTTTTACGGTTCGGAAAAAGCACTTTTTCACGATTAAGATCAAAGCTGTCAAACTCTTCAACCTGAGGGTCTTGATTTTCGATGATGAGCTTTACTTTACGATTTGCAGGTACCTCAACGTGTGCTGGTGTAAATAAATGATTTTTAAGAATAATGGTATAACTTTCTTCCGCCCACAAGGCGAAACTACAGGTCGCCAAAGGTAAACCAAGCGCGAAAGACAGCGAAGAGACCTTAGTCCTTAGCATCCAGCCCCCTCGGTAAATTTACACAAACTCTAAGCCCGCCTAAATGACTACGAGCAAAAGAGATATCTGCATGATAAATTGCAATTATATGATTGACTATCGCCATTCCTAAACCTGCCCCTTTTTCCCCTGAAGGGTGTTTATCTCCACCAACGCGATAAAATCTGTCAAAAATTCGTTCTATTTCCGCATCCGACATACCACAACCCGAATCATCGATTTGCCATACAACCCGCTGCGCATGCTGCTGAATTTTTACTTCTATGTCACCTTCAATTGGCGTGTATTTAATAGCATTACCAATTAGATTAGAAAATAATGTGGTTAATGTGAACTCACAGCCCTCTATGGTCGCTTCTGACGCTTCTAAGCTGATATTTTGTGATTTTTGTTCAATTCTCGGGTAACAGTTAGCAATCAAGTCTTGAGTTAATGCCACTAAGTCTTGCTGCGCAAATTGCTTATGCCACAGTTCTGGCTCTGTACGCGCTAACGTCAGCATTTGTTCAACCACATGGTTTAGCTGCTCAAGCCCTTTTGACATAGCAGTGGCACTGGGATGCTTAGTATCATGCGTTAAATTATGAAGATGAATTTTTAAGCTTGCGATCGGCGTTTTTAACTCATGAGCGGCATCGGAAGCAAAATAACGCTCTTTGAGATACGCGACTTCAACCTTTTGAAAGAGGTCATTTAGTGTCGCGATAACGATTGCCACTTCCGCTTTGTCGCTTTGCACTGCCAGCTGTGTAAAGTCTTTGGGGTTACGTCGTCTAAGCTCTTTAGAAAGATCTCGTAAAGGTTTTAACGCCGTATAAATAATCCATGCAATAAACACCGCAAGAAACGGCATAATCACCACCAATGGCGTCATTGCTGAGACAATCATACCTTCAGCAAGGGCAAAGCGCTTTTGTACCGGCTCAGCCACCAGTATTTGCCTTTCGCCAAACGCTTCACTGAAGGTTCTGAGTCTAGTCGCCCCCACATTTTGGGTGCTAAACCCAGCATGATATTTAAGCTTGTTCTTGTACCTAGCAAGTAGCTCACTACCCGCAACAACTTGATTGTGTTCAAGCACTAAAAAGTAAAATGCGTTGTTACCCGCGCCACTGGGCAAGGTAGTCGCAGTAACTTGAGTATTAACGAGTGTTGCGATGGACTCTAAATGGCTGTCTAATTGTGCTTGTGCCATCGCCATGCTGGAGTGATAACCCCGTAGCAGCGCCATGGATGCAGTCAGCACCAAAGCTGACACTAAAATTAGGGTCAACTTTCTCGTTATTGAAGCACCTCCAAGCGAGCTTTTCGTGCCCACTAAGCCCCCTTGCCAACCACATAGCCAATGCCACGCAGCGTTTTGATAAATCCATCGGGCATTTTCTTGCGGAGGTGGTGAATATGTACCTCAATAGCATTAGAGCCTAAAGCTTCTCCCCAATCATAGAGCTTAGATTCTAACTGAGTTTTAGACAGCACACGGCCGCTGTTTTCCATCAGCGCCTTGAGTAGCATATATTCTTTACGAGGTAATTCTTGAGTGCTACCGCTTACAAGCACCTCGTGACTGGCGAGATCTAACACGACATCGTTGCAGCTCAACGTGCTGCTCACTTGTTTGGTGAAGCGTCGACCAATCACCCGTAAACGCGCAAACAGTTCTTTAGGCTCAAACGGCTTAGCTAAATAGTCATCAGCCCCTAAATCCAATCCTGCAATCTTATCATCAAGACTATTTCTTGCCGTTAGAATGAGCACAGCGGTTTGCGATTTGGTTTTTTTTAACGCCTTGAGTACCGCTAAACCGTCTCCGTCGGGTAGACCTAGGTCAAGCACCACCAGCTCAAATTCACCAGATTCAACAAAACTGATTGCTTGTCTTTGCGTCGGCGCATGCTCAATGGCATACCCTTCTTTTTTGAGTGATGCGATGAGCCCCTGTGCCAGTAGCTCATCGTCCTCTACAAGTAATAGCCTCATTTATTCCTTCTTTTTAGCTTTTTTTCGACTTTAGCCAGTAGCTGTGCCACTTCTTCTTGGCGGTATTCATCGGCTTTTTCTCTACCAGGACGACTTGGCGCATTCTGCGCTTTTTTCAAGTGCGCAAGTGCAGCACTATAATCACGTTCGTCATATAAAAACTGTGCATAGAAATAGTTTACATCAATTCCTGCCGGATTGATCGCTAATGATTCTTGGAACAGCTTTTTCGCCTTTTTATCGCTGCCAAACCCAATTGGCCAGCCTGGGACCTGAGCATAGAGCGTGCCTAAACTCGTTAATGCAGAACCAGACAGTGCGTTTTTATCAAGTTCAATGGCTTTTTCGAATGAGGCTTTCGCATCTTTGGCAAGACCAAGCGCCCCCAAGCCACCTTTCGCTCCTGCAAAGCTCGACTGCACAATACCACGCCAGATGTAAGCTTCAGCGCGATCTGGATATTGTTCAACAAATGCCACGCACTGCTTAACCAATTCTTCAAATGCTTTTTCTTGGGCATCGCCCTCGGTTTCATAATTTACCGTTGCCCATTTAGTTTGGACTTGGCTAAGATCATCGTCAAATGCTGCCCAAGCACCTTGACTGAATACCAGTAATGTTGCTGAAGCTAACAAGGTTTTTAGTGCGTTCATCGTAATGACTCCTTAGTGGAAAAAATGGTTTGGATGGTTTTCACTTTTTTGATTAATGCGTTATCAACGAGCTCTGGTAACAAGCCATTAAGTCTCGCAAAAAACCTTTCAGGAAAACCAATGGCAGCACGTTTGGTGTTGCTATGGAGCAATTTCATAAAGGCTTGTGCGACGACCTCTGGCGAGTCCATCTGATTGCCTAGTGCATGGTTTACAGCTGTCGCGCGGTCGTCATTCATTTCAGTTGTGGTTGCGCGTGGCGCGAGATATTTAACCGCTACTTGGTCATCGAGCTCCCGTGTCAGTGCCTCTGTAAAACCACGCAAACCGAACTTGCTTGCGCAATAACTGCTTTGGTATGGAAAGCCGATAGAACCAAACGCTGAACCTACGTTAACTATGGTGCCATGACTTGAGATCAGTTGTGGTAAACAGGCTTGACTAACTAGCATGGGCGCCAATAAATTCGTCTCCATCTGCTTTTTTAAGTCAGTTGGTAAAATTTCAGCAAACCCAGCCATGGTATTAATGCCCGCGTTGTTGACGAGTAAGTCAACCCCACCCATAGTCGCCGCTTTTCTCGCGATTTGTGTCGCAGCGTCCTCAGTGGTGATATCTAAAGCAAGATAATCGTGTTCTCCGGATAACCCCGCTATCACCTGCTTTAATTTTTCGCTGTCTCGACCAATCAGCAAACAACGCCAATTATGCATGGCCAACTGTTTACTAATGGCTCGGCCGATCCCCCGAGAGGCCCCAGTGATAACGGCAAGTTTTGTTGCTTTCATCAGCCTACCTCCGCAAATTCAACACCTGCAGGCACCGCTTCGATGTTGCGGAATATGTCTCCATACAAGCGATAAAACTGTTTAGCGCTGTGAATAATGATCGCTTGCTCTTTTTCACAGCTGATCTTGTTCATCAGCCCTGCAAAAAAGTCAATATGCTCAACATCTAACGCGCCATGAGATGTTAAATAGGAAAATGCGCTACGAGGCAGACCAAGTTTATTCGCAATTTGACGAGCTGCATCATCGGCAAGTGCGATGGAAGTGCCCTCAAGCACATTAACCATGCCAAAAAAGCTCAATGGATGTTTACGAGCGATACTGTCGTACGCATAAGACACCATCATTTCAGTTGCGAAGCTTGGCATGCTATGACGTATTACCTCTTTATCCACACCACAGGCGGCAATATCATTAAGGATCCACTCTTGGTGTCCCATTTCTTCTTCGATGTAATGCCCTATTGCTTCTCGCAACCATTCTTTACTGTCATCAAGCCTTGCGCCACACGCCATAAGGAGTGGTACTGTGTGCTTTACGTGATGAAACGCCTGCTGTAAAAATGAAACGTATTGGCCTTTGGTGATCTGACCATGAAAAACATCATGAATAATTGGTGCGCTTAGTAGATATTGGCGCGCTTGTTCCGTTTCTGATTGTAGGGTTTGGTAAAAGTTGCTCATTGTCGTTTTCCTTTTAAATCGAAGCCACGGGCTCTGCCGCTTCGTATTGATTCTGGGAGTAAAGCGCTGAAATTTGCTGCGCGAAATTAGCTAAAATCACGTCGCGTTTAGGTCTCCCGTTCGCGGTAAGCATGCCGTTACCTACTGAAAAGGCTTCGTCTACGCGCACATAACGTTTTATTTTTGCGTAATCAGGGAGTTGCTGGTTGGCAAGCTCAATGGCATTATCAATCACAGCTGCTGTTAGTTGTGCCGGAGTGTATATAAGCGCCGTTAAAAATGGCTTGCCATCACCCACCACAACGCATTGCAGTAAAGGTACATAGGCAAGCAAAACGGACTCCGGCCACTCAGGAGAAATATTGCGTCCAAAGCTATTGATCAGAACATTTTTTAGCCGGCCTTCGATGACAAAATGCGGCTCACGCTTCGACACTCTATCGCCGGTTTTTAACCACGCATCTTGGGCTATCTCTTCGCCACCTAAATAACCTAAAAAGTTATTCCCTTTGATCTCTAACTCACCTGCCACAATACGTGCCTGAATATGAGGCAGTAACTTACCAACGCTGCCATCTTGCTCACCAGTATTCAGTGCAACAACAGACCCCGACTCGGAAAGCCCATACCCTTGAAACACAGGTAAGCCCAGCTGCTTAGCTTGCTGTAACAGTTCAGTGTCAACTTTAGCGCCACCGACCGCAATAAAGCGTAAACTTGCAGGGGGTTGCCACCCTTGCTGTGCAGCGCTTATCAGGCAACGCAGTAGCTCAGGCACTAAAATTAAGCTATTTGGTTGTACTTCACTTATCTTTTGCAGCAACTTTTGTGGATATAGCAACTGGCTGCCCGAAAAGCCTAGCGACGCAAGTTCGGTTACCTCAACCATGCCACCACTCAGTAGCGGCGCATACACACCCGCGATGTTTTCTAGCAACACAGGTAGCGGCAATAAACATAAGTGCTTAGGGCGATGAAGTGCAATGGTTTCGCATAAACTACTCGCCACTACAAGTTGGTTTTCAACCGACAGACATACGCCTTTTGGTGCGCCTGTTGAACCAGAGGTATAAGTGATCTTTTGCGTTTTAGGAAAATAGGTTCCCGTGCTTTCGCACCTAGTTTTATATACATAGATTGCTTGACCATAGACATCCAATACCGAAAATTCAGCGCTATTTTCAAGCTTGGTATCGCTGATCAACCAGTTTGCTTTTGACTGCTCAAGGGTGTGTTCAACTTGCGCTGTGGTAAAGAAATGAGGTACTGGAATAGACACTTTATTTGCTTGTAATAGTGCAAAATCTACCAATAACCAAGCGATAGAGTTGTCTAACGAAACCGCAACACTCTCGCCACTCATCACAATAAAGCGCTCTGCCAATGCTTGCGTGTAAGACTTTACCTCAGCAAAAGTGAGACGAGTTTGCCCTTGTTGTAAAATCACATCACTGTCTTGATGTGGTAGTTTTTTTAAGAAATCACACATATAAAAATGCCTCTTTTAAGCTCGCGATTTCCACCTCGAGTCCTTGTAGTAAGTGTTGATACATTTCAGTGTTTGTGATCACCTGCTGGGCTTGATGTAAATCGACCGAACAAACCATAGGAGCACATTGGTAATAGCTGCCATAATCTTTAGCTGAGGCGATAGTGCCGTGTGCCAAAGAAATCTTGTTAACCTCGACTTGGCATAACTTCATCAATGCACGCACTTGTTTGGTTGCCGTAAACACCAAGTAGCGGATGTCACTCTCAAGCAGTGCTTGAGTCAGTACAATAAAGTGGCTTAACGTTGCCATTCGGCCTGTTGAGAACAAATTGCCAAGTTCTGCAATATGATTACGCTCTGAAACCGTTGAGAGGCACTGCTCTACCGGACGATTAAGATACTGCTCGACAAATAATGCGCCTTTGGCTGCAAATCTAAGACCTAAAAAGCAATCGCTTTGACGGTAGTTTAAATGGCTTAAAAGGGGATAATACTCATGAATGTCAGCGCCAAAAGCATGGGCAAAACCACTGTGGATAGCGTGCTCCAATTCAGCGCGCGCGCCGCAAGTCTTGTTTGCCCATCTAAGACGACTTTGTGAGTTTGTTGCTTGTAGTGCTTCGCCCATCGTTTTCACACCTTTCCTGTTCTGATGTAAAAACTTTAAAAAGCGAAAATTAAGAAAACCTTAAGTTTGAAAAAAGGACGAAAAAATTTTTCGAGATACGCATTCTACTTTTAAAACGCTTGCTTTCGGCTAATCACAAATAAGGCAACGAGCGATACCAAAATAAACAGTGCAGCGAGTAAGAAAGTCAGTGAAAATGCCATATTAAGTTGTGCGGAGCTTGCCAAGGCCGCACTCTTTACCTGCAACAACACACTAAATACACCACCAAGTAATGAGGCTCCAGTCATTAGCCCTAAGTTTTTACATAAATTAATGAGCCCTGACCCCATGCCCTTTTCTTTTTCGGCTACTGTCGTCATCACAAAGGTATGGTGAGCCGCTAGAAACAACTGCCTTCCGGGAGTTAACACAAATAACGCCACAACATAGCCATAAAGTCCAAATAATGAAGGTAGGATTGCAAAGCTAATTGTCCCAATAAGGATCATCAGCAAGCCCAAAAACATGGCAAATGCGATACCAAAATGATCAACCACCTCGCCTGACGGATAACCAGAGACAGCAGCAATACAAGGTCCAATAGACACAATAAGACCAACCGAGACCGGGCTCAGCCCTAACGCATAAGTGAGATAAAAAGGCCCGACAACTAATGTCGACATCGCGATGGCGTCAACGAAAAAGCTCACGATTAACGAGGTGTTGCGTAGCTTGTGTTTCAGAAAAGCCAAACTCACAAGTGGAAACTGAGCACGCTTTTGGCTTTGTACAAAACAGTAGATAAAAGCCACTGAAAATAAGAAAAATACGCTATGCAAGACAAGACTAAACGAACTACTCGATGGCATAGCCAACACATAAAATAGGCATGACGCCGACAGCCACGCGCTTCCAATAACATCAAAACGCTGTAGCTCAGGTGGACTTGCGACATCATCAGGCAGAAATCTTGCTATTAAAAAGTAAGCTGCACCTCCAAGCAATATCATCAACCAAAATGTGAACTGCCATGATAACCACTCTAGCATTGCGCCACTTAGCAATGGCCCCAGTGCCGTGCCAATCGCAGCGGTAGTACCGAGTAACCCCATTGCGAGTCCAACTTTACGCTTTGGCATCACAACGCTTGCCAGTGCAAATACTTGAGATAATAACAGCGCAGCGCCAATGCCTTGGAACAGCCTAGCAGCAATCAGCATCCAAAGATTTACGCTCAGCCCAGCGACAATGGAGCCCACACAAAAGACGCTGATTCCAATGCGAAGTGCCCTTTTTCGGCCAACGCTATCTCCAACAGCGCCAGCACCAAGAATAAACGCGGTAAGCGAAAGCAAATATGCCACAACGACCCCATTCACCAATGCCTGCCCCACGCCAAACTCCTCAGCAAGTGTTGGCAACAAGACATTGATACTACTCATGCCAAGCGTTGGCAAAATGAGTACCACAGCCAAGCTGAACAACACTCGCTTTTGTCCGGCTCCCAGAGCAGTTTTATCCTCTGTATTTACTGTATCTTCTAACATGCGTTACCACTCCTACCATTGCGCCATGCTAATAAGTGGTGACTGTACTACTTCAAGTGAACTTGAAGTCAAGTGTGGTTAGATTTGAAGCTTGATTGGCTTAACAGTAAAGACGAACAATAAATTGAGAATTAGCTTGGGTACGCTACCGCATTTGTAATATGTAAGTAGCCCCCCAAGCCTTTTAGTTTAGCATCGGCAATACATCATAATTAAGGAACAAAGATGTTTAAGAGTTTTCAAACAACTTTAAATATCGTGCTTAATACTTAATCTATTGGTTTCAGATCCTTTATAAACTGCGCATCAATCCAATAAAGATCTGATTGAGAGCCTTTTTTACCGTTTGCATGCGGCACCATTCGACTAAAAAGGAAATACTTTCCGTCAGGCGTAAAATGTGGTCCACCTTCTTCAGCTTCCGTATTGACTTTATCTCCCAAATTAATAGCTTCTCCCCAAGAGCCATCTTTTGTACGAAAACTAATATAAAGATCACTACTACCAAAGCCAGTTTCTCTTACACTATCCCACATGATGTAACTTTCATCTGGCGCAATGTAAGGGTGTGCATTCCATTTACCTGTATTGATTGCTTTACTTAGCGGTTCAGGTGGTTGCCGTTTCCCGTCAATTAGCAGTGAATAACGGAGCACCCCATTGCCATCTGAAGTTCTCTCATCAAAAACTAGCGTGCCCTTAGCCGATGCAGAAAGCCCCATGATGGGGTACTTTTCAAATGCAGCGCCTAAGCTTTTCATCTCGGACCATCCTTCAGCGGTACGCTCCTTATATTTGGCTCCATAACGGAGCGTTTTCCCATCTGGCGAGAAAAATGGCCTACGCTCTCCTTTTGCCATCACTGCCCTTTGCCAACTATCACCCACTCTTGTAAACACAAGAGACTCAGGCTCTTTGGCATCAGAGGTGTGCTTCCACCTGCTAACATAGAATTTGTTCATATCTAGAGAGAAGCCACCAGAGTCTCCCCATTCTTCGGTATTCACAATACCAGGAGCAAAAGGCTTAGCGATCAGGCCTGGTGGCGTTTGCCCAAGATAAGGACCTTTGAGTATTCCAGAAGTCGCTTCAAACGTTCCCTTAGCTTCTGCCACTTCGCAGCTGCTCATAAGTATGGCTAGCGTGACAAAGCTTTTTTGTACTATTTTATTGGTCATAACGTGCCTCTTTATTTAATTGAGTTTACTTGTAAAGCTTCCTCAAAAGCTGCTGCTCAGCCTAATAAAACCGACCTTTAAACACTTGTAATATTGGTGATTTCTTCATGATTTTTGCTGACGTTTCCCTGACGGCAACATTCAACGGGTAAGGTGTAAATCGATACCGTAGCGGGTTTGGTTACAAAACATATTGCTAACCTCCCCGAACTAATTTGCACTATTTTTGGCATCATAGCATGACAATAACCATTTGTTTTTATTTCTTTTAATCTGGTTAGCGTGCAGATATTTTTGAGAGGGAGTGCCGTATTAAAATAGGTACATTTATTGATGCATTGAAAAGAAAGCTTCAGTATGATGATTTATTGGCCACTTTGGAAATAATAACAATATAATAAATAAGGAATAATGATGAAATACCTTGCCATTTTTTTGCTCATGTTTGCCTCTTTTCAGAACCATGCGGTTGTCAAAAGACATGATGTTGACCCTAACTTGTATAAGGTTAACAACATCCCGCAGTTTTATGTTGATATGCCATTCCAAGGCGGTTCGGTGTTAATCGATAAGCATTGGTTGTTGGCACCAGCTCACATCATTTATACGTTTATGTATGACTACCAAGGCAAACCTATCATGGTACATGGTGTTGAAAATCAAATTGCACAAATCATTATTCATCCGGATTACAAAAAGATAGAAGGTGATTGGAGTGAAGGCGATCCGGCACCGCTTATGGAGCAGCTAAATAACGCCAAAGATATTGCATTAATTCGCTTAAGTAAGCCTGTGACACACATTCAACCCATCGCTATATATGAGGGAAATGAAGAGTTAGGTATGGAAATAACTGGGTTTGGTCGCGGCGCTATCGGAACGGGGATAACGGGTGAAGAGCACGACTCTGAGGGACCAAGCCTAACGACCTATACATGGTATCAAGTCACCAAATTTTTCTCAGATTGGGCTTTCACTCAAGACGACTATCAAATGCATGTTTACAACAACGTGATCACAGAAGCAAAAGCTCACTGGCTCAGATTTACCTTCGAACAAGGAGCCGATGCGCTACCGTTAGAAGGCACCATAGGCTCTGGAGATAGCGGCGGCGCAGCAATCATTTATCAAGGCTCAACACCAGTATTGGTTGGATTGGCAGCGTGGCGAGAAATTGAAGGCGATTTGGAAAATTATACTTTAGGTAAATACGGTTCAACAGCAGTATTAACGCGTGTATCTTATTACCAAGATTGGATAAATAAGCATATCAATAAAGGTCAGTAGCAGGTAAAGCGCGTCTAAAAGCAAACCATAAGGCGGTTGCTAAATTTACCAGTGTCCATAGCTAGATACGGAGACTTTATGGATTACAAAAAATTTTTACCTAGTGAAAATTTATCCTCATTTATCAATTGCTTTTGGACATTGGAAATTACAGCAGATAACAATGCCGCAAAGCAACGTATTGTCCCCGACGGCTGCATTGAGCTGGCCTTTATATTGGGCGACGATATTAAGCGCTATACATCAGAACATGACTACATACTGCAACCGCGCGCAATGGTACTTGGACAAACCGTTTCACCTTTTTATATTCAACCAATCGGATACGTTCATACTTTTGCAGCCAGCTTTTTTCCTTATGCCTTTTCCCACTTTATTTCGAAACCTATAAAGAGCTTAAAAAATCAAGAAACATCGATTTACGAGCTATTTAAGCCAGATGAGGCCGCAAAGCTTGAAAGTGATATCATCCAAGCGCGAAACACAAGCCAAAGGATTGAGATTTTAGAGGCCTTTCTCCTTCACAAGCTGAGCGACCCGCGGACAATTGAGCACATTGTAAAAACAACGGTAGATATTATCTTTGCACAAAATGGCGATATATCGGTTAATACAATTACCAAATCAAATCCCAATAAAAGACGCCAACTAGAGCGGAAATTTTTAGACCTTGTCGGTATTAGTCCAAAGCATTTAAGTAAACTTGTACGCTTGCAAAGCGCTTTAACACTCCTCATAAATCGTGAAGACAATCTCACCAATATCGCGTACAAAAGCAATTATTATGATCAATCTCACTTCATTAAGGACTTTAAAGCGCTCACTGGGGTAAACCCGCGAGCGTTTCTCGATGACGAAGGTATGACGCTTTCACGACTTTTCTATAAATAGTCCCGTCGCTTTTTTACAATTAATTGTTGTCCCCCCGCACTATCTTAAAGTCGAACTCGTTGAGCCTTAAACGAGCCCAGTAAACCCAACCTAGTCACCAATAACTAGCCGACACACAATAAAATAAGGACGATAACATGCACAGCTTCGCATCAATTTTTGAAATTCCAGCAACCGACTTAACCCGCGCCGTAAAGTTCTACAGCAGCATTTTTGCGGTCTCCATTGAAACCATAGATATGCCTGAAATGACAATGGCACTCTTTCCGTACGAAGGGCAACCTACCGTAGGTGTGATTGTTCAAGGTGAAGGTTACACTCCTTCCAGCACCGGCGTCACTCTGTATTTAAACGCGGGTGAAGATTTACGGCAAGTGCTATCAAAAGTAGAAAAAAGCGGTGGAAAAATACTGACCCCCAAAACCCCACATGCAGACGAAAACGGTTTTTTCGCGTTATTTATAGATACAGAAGGTAATCGCTTAGGTCTGCACTCACCAAAGTGAACACGTTGATAATTTTATCCTTTACATAAATGAATTCGTTACAGGGAACTAATACAACGTTTTTGGAATCATGTTATGAACCCAGAGCTCAGTTTCCAGTCATCATTGGTACTGCGCTTTAATGTCCGAGCTTTAAATTTATAGAGTTGTGGTGGTAGAGCTTTCTGGTTCATTCAACAGATGACTGATGTTTCGCAACCTTCTATCACCGTCAATGAGCCTATGTCGATGCTTGTTGATTTAAGATCTAGGCTGGGCAATAGGCTAATTCAATACGCCGTGAAGTATCATCATTAGGTCTGGCCAATTTTGTCACCCTACCTTCATATTAAGACTGAGAATACGTCGTTAACAACATAAAGCAAACATGAGCTCAGCCTAGAGCCCTTTCGATACCTCTATCGCTCTAAAACTCACGGCGGGATCACACTTTGTA
>NZ_MBQA01000161.1:0-268640 GCF_001709235.1 Pseudoalteromonas sp. BMB | reverse complement strand
GGTTAAAGCCGTTCCACCAATACACAGTACGACTTCCTAGTGTGCTGCGATTGGTTTTTATTTGCGCGCTATTGTTACATAAAAGGCAAGCATTTTTAACTCATTTTTTTTACTCAGCATTCGAATGCTTATTGGGTGTGCTAGAGAGAGGAAAGTAGCGCTGATTGTTAATTCTGATTTTATCTCCTGAAGCAGCTAAGTCGCTTACAAGCACCAAAAGAACTTATCAGCGCATTGTGTCTCCCTCATCACACCCCGAAAATAAATTGCCAATGCGTCATTTCAACGCATGGATGCGTGAAGAGCGGTGACAGGGCCAAGGATGGCCCTTACACCGCGGTGACGTTCATATTGGCAATTTACTTGAGGAGTCAGTGTGATGTTGGGAGTGCCTTTTCTTTTGCTACCTTTTCTTTGGGCAAGCAAAGAAAAGATAGTCGTAGCCCATGGATGGGCGTCGAAATCGGTCAGGAGGACGGGCTGACTTTACAATACATTTCGAGTTATCAGCCGTTAGCAACATAAACCTCCATGTTTAATATCAAAGCGCATCCATGCGCTCCTCGTTCATTCTTTTTAAACGACGAAAAAGAACGAACCAAGAAAACGTCGCCCCAGCATCACACTCAATCCTCAAATCCTAAGCCGACATAGTGCAACCGTCTTGTAAGGCACATCCCTGTGCCAGACAAGACTTGGCCGACATAGTTGCTTGCAAGCACCACAATAATTTATCAGCGCCTTGTGCCTCCCTCATCACACCCGAAAGTAAATTGCCAATGAGTCATTTCAACGCATGGATGCGTGAAAAGCTGTGACAGGGCCAAGGATGGCCCTTACACCGCGGTGACGTTAATATTGGTAATTTACTTGAGGAGTAAGTGTGATGTTGGGAGTGCCCTTTCTTTTGCTACCTTTTCTTTGGGCAAGCAAAGAAAAGATAGTCGTAGCCCATGGATGGGCGTCGAAACCTGTCAGGAGGACGGGCTGACTTTACGATAAGTTTCGAGCTATCAGCCGTTAGCAAAAAAACCTCCGTGTTTAATATCAAAGCGCATCCATGCGCTCCTCGTTCATTCTTTTGAAACGACGAAAAAGAACGAACCAAGAAAACGTCGCCCCAGCATCACACTTAATCCTCAAACCCTAAGCCGACATAGTGCAACCGTCTTGTAAGGCACGTCCCTGTGCCAGACAAGACTTGGCCGACATCCTGTCGGCACATTGCATATCGACTTATGCTTTTCGGGTGTGATGGAGGGGGGAATAAGTTGCTTGTGAGATCTTCTAAGGTTTTTGCGATTAAACTGCTTTAAAGCATTGCAAAAGCTATCATCGCAGAATGCTTCCTAATTCACAGTGCAAATAGTGTTGTAGGAGACGGTTCACCCGCCGAGAAGTTAAGTTTTTTGGGGGGTGAGAGAGTGCCCTGTCATTAGGCATCAAAGAAGCCCATGGATGGGCGTCGAAATCCGTCAGGAAGACGAGCTGACTTAATTCATAGTCTCGAGTGATTGGAGAAATCACCCTCCATGGTACGTCTCATAGCACATATTATTTCGGCACACCTAGCAAATATAACAGTTGTAACAAAGATCCTTCACAAATAGCCGCGTCGGCATTTTCTACCACTTTTGGTTTACCATGGATTGCTACACCTAGTTGGGCTTTTGCCATCATCACTAAGTCATTTGCACCATCACCAATGGCAACGGTTTGAGTCATTGGGATCGCATATTGGGTTGCAAGTTGACCTAGCACTTCTGCCTTTTTGTCGGCATCTACGATATCACCTAGCACTTTGCCGGTAAGCTGCGCGTTTTCCACCTCTAGGGTGTTGGCAAATACAGCGTCTAGTTGGAGTGGCTCTATCAATGATTCTGCAAACCATGTAAAGCCACCCGAGGCGATGGCAAGATGCCAGTGATGCTGCTTTAGCGCCTGACATAACAGCTCTATACCGGGCATTAGCGGTAAGTTTTCTTTTAATGATTGAATTTGTGATAACGGTACGCCAGAAAGTGACGCAACGCGGCGGTGTAGACTTTCAGAAAAAGAGAGTGCCCCGGCCATTGCCTGTGCGGTGACAGAAGCCACTTCATCATATCGGTCGGCCAATCGAGCAATTTCGTCAATACATTCAATTTGAATTGCGGTGGAGTCCATATCCATCACAAGTAACCCAGGCTCTGCTAAAGTAGGTGCTTGTGTTATCACCGCACCTTGCGCATTAATGCTTTTTGCAAAATCTCTTACTTCAGCCTTGCTCGGCAGTTGCGATGCGTTAAAACGCATACCCAATGCAACTGGGAGCTGTTCATGAGGTTGATATGCCGTAAAATAAGTTTGCTCGATAGCAAATGTTCGAAGAAATTTCTCAACTTCCAGAAGGTGTTGTAATTGTATATTTGGGCCAAAAAAGCATATAGATTGGGTCGTCAGCTCAGGTAATTGATTTACTTGTGTGAGGCTTGTGTTACTTTGGCAACTATACCAATGATCCAGCGCCATATGTTCCTGAATTGGTGTGTTTAGTTCACGATTAGCGAATTGAATGATTGACGACATAAGTTGCTCCTTGATAGCGTTAAGCCGATTTTTAACATGATTGCGCTAAGCTGTCAGCACTGGACCTTAGCAAAAGCGGGCAATATGCGATAAATATGAAAAATTTACATGTATTAGAAGTGTTAAACTCGACCAGAGGGCGTAGATTATTTCGCCTGTGCATCGCCGCGACGTGTTTAATTATGGTGACTTGGCTTGCGTTTAATACCAGCTTTGAATCTCATCGTTTGCTCCATAATGGCGCAGACCTTACCGCAAGAAGTCTCACCAAGCAGCTCGCAAAAAATGTAGCATTGCCCCTCTCTCGCAGTGATACACCAAGGCTCAGCGCACTGGCAAATCACCTCGCTAGCGATGACTTTGTGCTTCAAGTCGCGATTTATGATTATCAAGGACGCTTTATTGTTGGTAACGACGGTAATTCCTCACCCACAGATTATCAGCAGCTACCTCAAACCTTACCGGGACTGAGTAAAACCAAAAGCATTATTTCTGAACCAGTATATACGCCGATGGGACAGCCTCTTGGGTTCGTCAATATGGTCTATTTGACGGAAGCTGCTATGTCACAAAGCCACTCTCATTTCCACGAACTTGGACGAGTCGTTTTACTGATGCTGGTGATAACGATGGTATTCACATGGCAAATAGGTCGAGCATTAAAACGCTGGGAAGTAAAACGCAAAATTCGCAAGAAAGTAAAAATGCTTCCTGCGCCTGAAAATGTTGCTCATTAGATGGAACCAAGTTATCCCTATTACTATTGTAAATAGTTTGATAATATCATTATTGATTTGTATAAGAGCGATAAATGACAAAGGACATGAACAATAAACTTTTTATAATCCCAAAACCGAGCCCAAATGCTAAGGTGCGGTTATTTTGCTTTCCTTATGCTGGCGGTTCACCAGCCATATTTACACCGTGGATAGATAAAGCAAGTGAATTTGTTGAACTTGTTTTTGTTCAACTACCAGGAAGAGGTGCAAGACTTATTGAGCCTGCCATTGATAATATGCCAGATATTATTGCGGAGCTTATGTGCCATAGTGACTATATTACGAGTAAACCTTTTGCTTTTTTTGGTCACAGTTTAGGTAGTCGCATTTCATATGAGCTTGCTTTGCAATTACTGGACCTAGACTTACCAACTCCGCAAAAAATATTTGCTTCAGCAAGTCGAGCGCCGCACTGCATATCAACTAAACGTCATTTACATGGCTTACCACACGATGAGTTTATTGCTGAGCTTCGCGACTTAAATGGTACGCCAAAAGAAGTTCTTGAAAATGAAGAGCTTATAGAACTATTGCTCCCATTGCTCCGAGCTGATTTTAAAGTAGCAGATACCTATGTGGCAGAACCGCGGGCATTACCCATCCCCATCCATGTTTTCCATGGCGTTGATGATGAAATCTTGAATGAACATGTTACTGCGTGGCAAGAGCTAACGACACAGCCATACCAGATTACCGAGTTTTCTGGTGGTCACTTTTTTATTCACCAATACGCTGATGAGATGATCTCAATTATTAATCAGCAATTGGCTTAAGTAGTGTTGGTGTTATGCCGGAAAAGCATAAAGATCGCCGGGTGAACCGGCTCCTCCCCCTATTTTTCTATTGCTGGTAAGTATGGTTTTATATCGCGGTAAAAGCATCAAGATCGCCGGGTGAATCGGCTCCTACAACGAGTATTTATTGTTCGTAAGTATGGTTTTATATCCCATTTGTGATATTGACGCGTAGGTCGAGATTTATCTCGACATCATCAATTTACCCTAAGCCAAACAACTGCGTGGTATTTCGATAAAGCGCTGCGGCAAGCTCGCTTGGTGTTTCGCTTCGATACTCGCAAAGTCTGTCAAATACTTGGACGACTCGCTTAGGAGAGTTTGGCTTCCCCTGATAACCATGTAACGGCATTGACGGCGCATCGGTTTCCAATACTAGGCTTTCAAGCGGCAGCTGTGATATTACCTGCGCTGTTTTCTCGCCTCTTGGATAAGTGATTGTGCCACCTACTCCTAGCTTAAAACCCTGAGCGATATAATATTCAGCCTGCTGTTTTGAACCTGAAAAGGCGTGGATCACCCCGCCATACTGTGGCTTAACACGTTTAAACGCGGCAGCAATTAGGTGATGACTTTTACGGTGATGGACGATTAGCGGAAGCTTTACCTCATTACTCAGCAAAATATGCGCTTCAAACAGTGCAATTTGCCGCTCCAGCGCATCGCAGGTTGTATCGATGCCGCACTCTCCTATCGCGCACAGTTGGGTACGATTGTGCACTACATACTCTACCAACGCGGTCATATCGTCGTCGCAATGTTCACCAATAAAATAAGGGTGTAACCCCGCGGCGATTTCA
Source organism: Pseudoalteromonas sp. BMB (assembly GCF_001709235.1). NCBI lineage: Bacteria > Pseudomonadati > Pseudomonadota > Gammaproteobacteria > Alteromonadales > Pseudoalteromonadaceae > Pseudoalteromonas > Pseudoalteromonas sp. BMB. Next base: position 263,699 of record NZ_MBQA01000161.1, on the reverse strand, counting down.
CATTGTGGATGATGTGCTTGAAAATCAACAAGCTGTTGAGACTGCTTAAGGGTAACGCCAGGCACCACAAAGCGTTCAACACCATTGCTGTGGGCAGCTTTGATATGCGTAGCTAGGTCATCTGCCAACTCGCTGAAATCGAGGTGACAGTGACTATCTATAAAGGCGAATTTATGGGTTGAGCCGCTCAATTTCCCAACTACCATCGGCTTGCTTCACATACATAAAGCGATCATGAAGACGGTGCTCTCCACCTTGCCAAAACTCAACTTTAGTGGGCTCAACACAATAACCGCCCCAAAAATCAGGTAGTGGAATTTCACCTTTAGCGAACTTGTCTTTCATGCTACTAAAGGTTTGCATCAAGGCTTGACGAGATGACACTGGGCGCGATTGCTGAGACGCCCACGCTGCAAGCTGACTTTCTTTTGGTCGTGATAAGAAGTACTTGGCAACGCGACTGGTTGGTAACGGAACAGCTTCACCGTACACGATAACCTGACGCTCAATTTCATGCCACGGGAAGTGTAAGCATACCTTGTTGTTTTGCTTTAATTCTTGCGCTTTGCGTGAACCGGTATTGGTAAAGAAGACAAAACCGTGCTCGTCTACATGCTTGAGTAAAACAATGCGTTGAGACGGCTGACCGTGCTCGTCAACCGTAGCGACGACCATCGCTGTTGGGTCGGTAAACTTGGCATCAATCGCCTGCTGGAGCCAGGTTTCAAACTGCTCAACGGGTGTGTCTTTTAGCATTTCACGACGTAAACCGTCTTTGGTATATTCTCTGCGAATGTCTTCAAGTTTCATCACAATATCCTTAACAAAAAAAGCCGCTATAAAGCGGCTTCTAGTATACCTTAATGCAAGTTAAAACTAACTCACATTTGCTCCATCACTTCGATACCAAGCAAATCTAGGCCGGTTTTCAGTGAGTTAGCAACCAAATTACATAGTACTAGACGACTTTCACGGACGTCTGCAGCTACATCATCTTTCAAAATTGGGCACGCTTCATAGAATGTCATATACAAGCTCGCAAGCTCATATAAATAACTACATAATACGTGTGGCGTTGCTTCGCTGATCATCAGATCAAGCACTTCTTCCAGTTGCAGCAGTTTAAGCGCAAGTGCCTTTTCCTGTGGTGCTTGAATCTGAATGCGACCAGTTAGGCTGGCGCTATCCATGTTTGCCTTACGGAAAATACTACGAACACGAGTATAGGCGTACTGCAAATATGGCGCCGTCGCCCCTTCAAAGCTCAGCATCGTATCCCAGTTAAAGATATAATCGCTGGTTCTGTGCTTTGACAGATCGGCGTACTTCACTGCACCAATACCCACTTTACGCGCGATTTCTTGGCGTGCTTCATCAGATAGGTCAGAGGCTCTGTCAGCGAGCTTTTCTGTCGCACGGCTCACTGCTTCGTCAAGTAAGTCTGATAGCTTCACCGTGCCGCCAGTACGAGTTTTAAACGGTTTGCCATCGTTACCCATCATAGTACCAAACAGGCTTGGCTCGTAGCTGGTTTTGTCTTTTAAAAGACCCGCTTTACGTGCTGTGATCTCAACTTGGTTGAAGTGTAAACCCTGACGCGCATCAACAAAAATTAGGATACGATCAACATCTAGCTCATTTGAACGGTAATCACAGGCAGCTAAATCAGTCGTTGAATATAAGAAACCACCACCTGATTTTTGCACGATAAATACGGAAGGTTCACCGTCTTTATTTGCCAATTCGTCAAGGAATACAACTTGAGCGCCCTGATCTTCAACCGCAATGCCTTGCTCTTTTAGCAGCTCAATTACACCAGCAAGACGGTCGTTGTAAGCACTTTCTGCCATGATATCATCACGCGTAAGCGTCACGTTTAGCTTGCCGTATACTTCTTCAGAATGTTTCACTGAGGTGTCGATAAACATTTGCCATAGCTTCTGACAATGCACATCACCACCTTGTAGTTTTACGACGTAATCACGGGCTTTATCGGCAAAACCGGCTTCGTCATCAAAGCGCTTTTTGGCATCACGATAAAAGCTTTCAAGATCCGCAAGTGCGACGTTTTCAAGGTCAACACCTTGATTTAGCAAATCTTCTAGGTGTGCTATCAACATACCAAACTGGGTACCCCAGTCGCCCATGTGGTTTTGGCGAATAACAGTGTCACCACGGAACTCAAGGGCACGCACAACGGCATCACCAATAATAGTTGAGCGCAGGTGACCTACGTGCATCTCTTTAGCAAGGTTTGGCGAAGAAAAATCGACCACAACTTTGTGAGGCGTAGCATGTTCAGCAACACCTAGCTTGGCATCCGTATTTGCGGCCTCTAGGCTTGTGGCTAAAAACTCAGGTTTGAGGTGAATATTAATAAAACCTGGGCCTGCGATTTCCGTTTTTTCTGCAAGATCAGCAACGTCTAGGTTGTCGATGATCTTCTGCGCCAGCTCTCTTGGGTTAGTTTTTAGTGCTTTAGCAGCACCCATCGCACCGTTAATTTGGTAATCACCAAACTGAGGACGCGTGCTTTGTGTTACCGCTGGGTTTGTACCTTCAGGGATACCAGCCGCTTGCATCGCTGCATTGGCTTTTTCAATTAAAATACTTTTGATGTTCATCTGTTTTCCTTTAATGCGCAGCGATCAGTGTTCACGAGTTTCATGGAACTTCACGTCAGGGTAACGCTCCATTGATAGATTCAGGTTTACGCGACTTGGTGCGATGTAAGTTAGATTATCACCACCATCCAACGCTAAGTTTTGCTCACACTTACGGCGGAACTCAGCCATTTTCTTATCGTCATCACAGCTTACCCAGCGCGCGGTTTGAACCGTTACGCTCTCGTAAATCGCATCTACGTTGTATTCAGACTTTAAGCGCGCCACAACCACATCAAACTGCAGCACCCCAACTGCACCTACAATCAGGTCGTTATTGATAAGTGGTCTAAATACCTGTACCGCACCTTCTTCAGAAAGCTGTACCAGCCCTTTAAGTAGCTGCTTTTGCTTAAGTGGATCTCTTAGGCGAATGCGACGGAATAGCTCAGGCGCAAAGTTTGGAATACCACTAAATTTAAGCGTTTCACCTTGTGTGAAGGTATCACCTATTTGAATAGTACCGTGGTTATGTAGACCAATAATATCACCCGCGAAGGCCTCTTGAGCACGCTCACGGTCACCCGCCATAAAGGTTACCGCATCCGCAATACTGACTTGTTTACCAAGACGCACGTGGTTCATCTTCATGCCTTGGCTATATTTACCAGATACAATACGCATAAAGGCGATACGGTCGCGGTGTTTTGGATCCATGTTTGCTTGAATTTTAAACACAAAACCAGAGAACTTTTCTTCGTCGGCTTTTACTTCACGCTCATCAGTTTGACGCGGCAGTGGCGTTGGTGCCCACTCAGTTAACCCATCAAGCATGTGGTCAACACCGAAGTTACCAAGTGCCGTACCAAAGAATACAGGGGTTAATTCGCCAGTTAGAAATAATTCACGGTCAAACTCGTGCGAGGCACCCATTACTAACTCAAGCTCTTCACGAAGTTGTTCCGCAAGACTTTCGCCCACAGCGGCGTCAAGTTCGCTGTTATCTAGCCCTTTGATCACGCGTTTGTCTTGGATCGTATGACCTTGACCTGTTTGGTACAAAATCGTTTCATCACGATGAATGTGATAAACACCTTTAAATTCTTTACCACAGCCAATTGGCCAAGTAACCGGCGCACACATGATGTTCAGTTCGGTTTCTACCTCATCAAGTAGCTCCATTGGGTCACGAATATCACGGTCCAATTTATTCATAAAGGTAACGATTGGCGTGTCACGTAAGCGTGTTACTTCCATCAGTTTGCGGGTACGGTCTTCTACACCTTTTGCCGCATCGATTACCATCAAGCACGAGTCAACAGCGGTGAGCGTACGATAAGTATCTTCAGAGAAGTCTTCGTGTCCCGGAGTATCTAGTAGGTTAACCAAGGCATCATTGTATGGAAACTGCATCACAGAAGTGGTTACTGAGATACCACGTTCTTTTTCCATTTCCATCCAGTCAGATTTGGCGTGTTGGTTTGAGCCTCGGCCTTTAACCGTACCGGCTTTTTGTAACGCCTTTCCGAATAAAAGTACTTTTTCGGTGATGGTGGTTTTACCCGCATCCGGGTGTGAAATGATCGCGAAAGTACGTCTGCGCGACACTTCCTGCGGAATACTCATATTTGACATTGAAATTCTACTTATGGCATTGGCAACCGAACCAAAACTCGGCCACGCTAAATTCGAACAAAGATTGCTATATTCTCTCCGATCTTGGCCATTTTAACAACTTGATGACGGTAATTTTCGCAGCTAAATAGCAGATGTTATATAGCCATTGCGGTAGTTGATGAAAGGTGAGCTGTGATGGCTAGTTTATTAGTCCAGCTTTTTACGTAAAATCGCCATTGTTCACCAAAAAGCGTGTCTTGTCTGCAACTATGTCGGCCTATGCTTTAGGTCACATCGAGCATTCAGCTCAGTTTTTGCTGATACATGTGTTTATCTGCCCGAGAAAATAAACTAGCCATGCTTTCAAACTTATTTTCACACTTAGCAAATCCCGCTGAAAATCCACACTTGGGGAGCTTTTTCTGTTTTAACGCTTGATAGAAATTAGCCTCACTTTGAAAAATAAAGTCGTTGACGGCTTTTTCATTATCTCGCTGCACAATAGCCAGAAACTCATCACCACCATAGCGCCCGATAATATCATCTTCGCTGCTTGCGGCCTTCAAGGCTTCAGCCAAACTTTGTAACACCTGATCACCAACTTCATGACCATAGCTGTCATTTATTGGTTTAAAACCATCTAAATCAAGAAAGACACAGTAAAGTGCACCACCCAGTTTTAAGGCAATATCACGCTTATGTTCACCGAGTATTTCGGTCGCACGACGATTTAATACTTCAGTTAACGGGTCTTGCATCGCTATCGCTTTGATTTTGCTATAGCGCTCAATCATCACCAAATCGTCTTCTAGCATATCGCGCAAATGCTCTATAAATTCAACCAACGGAGCGCCGTAATTCGTGGGTTTAAAGTCCATCACACACAAAGTGCCAAACGACTTTCCATTGGGCCAGTGGATAGGTACACCCAAATAAGACTCAAAGCCATCATTGGCAACCTCAGGGTTATCGTCCCATTGATAATTTACACTAGCGTGCTGCTCATATAGGTTACGGTTATTAGCGACAACATGCTTACAAAAGATATTGGTTTCTTGCGGTATAAAACCACCAGCAGGATACGGATTTTCTTCTTGGTCACTTGCAATCATCACTGCAAAACCGTCTTCTTTTTTTTGCACCACAAACGCAGCAGGCGCCGAAAAAATCTTCGCCATCAAATCGACTGTTTTTTGCCACTTTAATAACGTTTGTTGTGAGGCTTCTGGTTTAAGCAAGTCTGCGTACGGCACTGTAATACCATTTAATTCAATTACATTTATCTAAACAGTATAGCGGACAGCTGAAGAGTGGATGAATTATTGTTTAAAAGGAACAGTGTGGGCAACACGCTGACTGGTGCGTCAGCGTGTATTGGGAGGTTACGGCTTTAATGCTACTTTTCTATCGTTGTAATAGGCAATCAAATCATCAACGGTTTGCTGACAATACTCGCGGATCCCAGAAACTAACATGTGCTTTTCACCATAACCGACTTTAGAGCCATTCGACAGCAAGTTAAAACGCAGGTTGATCTTGCCACGTTTGCCTTCATAGCTAAACTCTGGCTTAGCCGCTTCCAATGTTACTTCCGTTACCGATATATCATCCATATGGATAGACATAGATTCGTATATCACCATTGGCCTTGCTGGGTTTATCATTACCTCTTGCTCACCCATCAATGGGATGATCACATGAGGAAAGGTAGTGCCTGAAAATTCTACGTAATTTCTCGTCAAACTATTGATGAGCGTTGGGCACGTGCTGGTTTCGCCAGCGCGCGACACGGACAGCATCACTTTATCATTAGCGGTAATATCAAATTGTGCAGCACCTTCTGGCAAGGTGAGCGTTGTTGTTTCATCAACCATGCCCACAAAGCTAAACTCCATATTCTCGCTTAAGCCGTAGTGCTTTAACACTAAGGAGAAAAGTAGATCACCCGGTACACAAAACTTCTTTGCATCGATGTCGTGCAATGGGTTGTAGTCGTCCGCGACTCCTTTTGCAAATAAACTCCCCTGCTCTCTGGTAATGGTGATCTCATTTGCTTGTTGTTGATAATACGGCTCTAACATCGCTACTTTTCTCTAACCTCTAAGATAAAACTGCGCCATGTTACCAGAATTTTCTGAAATAGAGGTCATATCTGTTACGATAATCTGTTAACAAATATTACATTGACCGGACTTGATGCTAAAGGTTAGCGAGGTTATTGAAAACAGTAATCTCGCTAACTTACGTTCAGAGTTGAGTTACATTAACCCTTGTAATGGCTCAGCGCCCCAAGTAAAGAGTAACACAGCAGAAATTGCAATAAAGATAAGGTATGCAACAACACCCGATTTCATGACAGGCGTGCTGACTGCATTTTCTTGCTTGCCAGTTACTAACGTCTTTACTAGGTTTTGACCTTTAAGGCGATACACCACAATAGCAAATATATGCAGTGCAATGGCGGCAATTAACAGCTCAATATTGGTGTGATGTATATCACCTGCTAATTCAACTAAGTCGTAAGATACATATTGTGCGAGTGGGCCTTCCACCAAAATATCATCTGTTGTCATCAAGCCAGAAACGAGCTGGACAATGATCAGTACAAAAAATAGCAGCACCATCAAACTTCCCGCAGGATTATGTCCTACATGGCTTTGTTTTGATTTAATGGCCGATAAAATTGCTTTAGGTGAATGAAATAACGCACTTAATTTAGCGGTTTGACTACCAATGACACCCCAAATTAATCGCGCTGCCATCAGTGCTAACAATAAATAGCCAGTAACAAAATGAAGATCCATCATGCCCTCTTCACCGGTAATATATAAGGTTACTAGTCCTGCTACGAGCAGCCAGTGAAACCCGCGGATAAATCCATCCCACACTTTGGTCATCGTTTATTTGCCCCATAGGTAAAAATCATTGCAATGATGACAGGTTATAAAACTCAGCACAAAGAGTTAAGGTTAAATAACCGCTTATCTTGATTTGGCAGCGCATTTTGAATGCTAATTAAGCACAATGTTCTATAGTAAACTGGTGTTTGCTTTACTGGGTTGGAGCAATAATGAAATATTTACTGCTAATGCTGCTGTTGTTTGGTGCGTGCTGCAACGCAAAAATACTGCTGATCTCGAATGAACCAGCCGATGAGCAAAGGCTTTTTAGCAAACAAGCCCATAGTTTAGAGTCAGATACCAACAACTTGCTTTTAAACCAGTTTGGCCGAGATTACTTTGATTTTAACATTGTCACCCCAACCAAACTTAATCAATTACTAGCAAGTGAAGAGCCCGTGTGCGCGGTGTCTCGCCTAAAAACCCCAAGCCGCCAGCAAGCCTTTTTGTTTACCATCCCCATCCACCTATATCCAAGCCATAGATTATACTACTTCAAACAACACACCCCGATGGATGCCAGCCTTGTGAATGCCACCGGTAAACTGAAGTCGCTGGCAAGTTTAATGGCTTACTATCCACAAGCCACCATCATCAAAGAGGTTGGCAAATCTTATGGCAATACCATTGACTCCGCATTAGCGCTACTTGAACCCAAAAATGTTGCCATTAGACCGTATAAAACCTCAGCACAAACTATTATGGAGCAGTTTAGTGCAGGTAAAGTCGACTTTATATTAGCCTACCCCGCTATTTTTCAGCAGAGCTTTCCAAAGGACAAGGCACACCTAGTGGGTTCCTTACCAATAGCGAATAACCTCCCTCATCTCGAAGGCCATATTGCTTGTAGCCATACCCAAGAAACACAAGCATTTATCGAAAAGGCCAACCAGATGATCCGTGCGCTGTATTCCACTAGTACCTATTTAACCACACACTTAAAATATCTCCCCAAGCAAGATCACGCATTGATCACCAGGCGGCTTGCGATGCTAAGCGTCAAATATCAACATACTCCTGCAAAATAATTTCAACTGCGGTTGCACAAGAGTCATACTTAGTCTAAATTAAATCGCACACGATTAAATCATGAAAGACTAAAAATGACGACACTCTATCAGTTTGAAGCAAACACGTTACAAGGTCAGGCATATCACTTTACCGACTTACAAGGCAAAGCTGTGCTTATTGTTAACACGGCCAGTGAGTGTGGATTAACACCACAATATGAAGGGCTCCAAGAGCTACACCAAAAATACGCGGATCAGGGACTTGTGATCATCGGCTTTCCCTGTAACCAGTTTGGTAAGCAAGAACCCGGCGATGCAAAACAAATTCAAGAAGGCTGCTTAATCAATTATGGTGTTGATTTTCAGATGATGGAAAAGATTGAGGTTAATGGCGATAAAGCACACCCACTGTATCAATACCTAAAGTCTGCGCTTCCGGGGCTATTTGGTAATAAAATCAAATGGAACTTTACTAAGTTTTTGTTTAATCAGCAGGGTGAACCCGTTAAGCGCTATGCCCCAATCACCAAACCTGAACAAATAGCCAAAGATATTGAAAAGTTATTAAATGAGTCAATCTAATCCGCAGCTCAATCTCGATAACCAGATCTGCTTTCGGCTATATAGTGCATCAAGGCAGGTTACACGACTCTATCAGCCGTTACTCAAAGAGGTTGGGCTCACGTATCCGCAATACATAGTGTTATTGATTTTATGGGAGCAAGACGGACAACTCGTGAAAGAAATAGGCGAGCGAGCTGAACTCAATAGCAACACCCTAACACCGCTCCTTAAGCGCTTAGCAGAGCGTGGCCTAGTTACCCGTAGCAAAAATCCTGATGATGAACGACAAACCTTCATTCACTTAACTCAAGCAGGTAAAACCCTCGAGCAATCATGCGCTTGTATCCCAGCACAAATGATGGCAAAAGCAGGCTTAAGTATGGAGCAAATTCAACTATTAAAGCAGTCTCTTGATGTGTTGATGGCACAAGGACAGCGGTAAACACGATACATTTCAGACAATAAAAAAGCCGCTACATCAGCGGCTTTTGCAATACGGTCTCGCTATTATGCAATAGACGGGTACTCACGGTATGCTTTTTCAAGCTTTTTAGCTTGCTTTTTAGATACACCAATATGCTCTAGTGCCACTCTTAAACGCGCACGAGAAAGGTCAGACCCTAACACTTCCATCGCATCTACTACTGAAGTCGATGAGGTTTTGCCAGTAATAGCAACGAAGATAGGCTCTAAGAACTCTTTGATCTTTAACTCATGGTGTGTCGCCACAGCCTTTGCGATAGAGAAGATCTCAGACTTGTTCCACGTACGCAGCTTTTCCAATTCCCAAATAAAGAATTGCAGTGCCTGACGAACCACTTCTTCGTCCGCTTTACCAGCCGTTAATAACGCTGGATCGTATTCAGGTAAGCCCGCCACAAAGTGACCGGCTAGCCCCACCAAATCAGATAGCGTGTTGATACGTGCCTTGGCTTCAGGAAGTACGCGAGCCAACATATCACCGTTAAACTTCCAGTCGACAAAGCGTTGGATAAGTTCTGCATCGGTTAGGTTTTCGCGGATCCACAGACCGTTTAACCAGTTAAGCTTGTCAATATCAAAGATAGGTCCACCAAGCGATACGCGCTTCATATCAAAGTGTTCAATCATCTCAGCCAAAGTGAACTTTTCACGCTCATCCGGCATTGACCAACCCATACGACCTAAATAGTTAAGTAGTGCTTCTGGTAAGAAACCCATTTCTTTGTAGTAGTTAATTGAAGTTGGGTTTTTACGCTTTGACAGCTTAGACTTATCAGGGTTACGAAGTAGCGGTAAGTGACCAAGCACAGGTGCTTCCCAGCCGAAGTCTTCGTACAGTTTTAGTAGTTTAGGTGCAGAGTTGATCCACTCTTCACCACGGAAGATATGGCTAATTTCCATGTGATGATCATCTACTACGTTTGCAAGAAAGTAAGTTGGGAAGCCGTCAGCTTTCAACAACACTTGCATGTCTACGTTTTCCCATGGGATCTCAATTTCACCACGAAGGTAATCGTTAAACTTAAACGTGCCTTCTTCTGGGATTTTCATACGAATAACGTAAGGCTTGCCTGCTTCAAGGTTTGCCTTCACTTGTTCTTCAGATAAACGTAAGCCACGACCGTCGTATTTAGGACGTAAGCCTTCTGCCATCTGTTCTTCACGCATTTGGTCTAGCTCTTCAGCCGTCGCAAAGCAGTAAAACGCTTTACCATCATCTACAAGCTGCTGTGCAAATTTTTTATATAAGTCAGAACGCTCTGATTGACGGTATGGACCAAACTCGCCACCCACATCCGGACCATGATCCCAGTCAAGCCCTAACCAGCGCAGGCTGTCCATGATAGCTTGCTCAGATTCAACTGTACTACGTACCTGATCGGTATCTTCAATTCGTAATACAAACTCACCACCTTGCTGCTTGGCAAAGCAATAGTTGAATAAGGCAATATAAGCCGTTCCTAAATGTGGATCACCGGTTGGAGAGGGTGCGACACGAGTACGGATAGTCATCAAAATTCTCTTAAAAATGGATTAGTCGATTAATGGCGCTATGCTAGCATAGCGCCTGATTAGCGCATAGTAAGGCGCGTGAATTAAGCTGCTTTTTCCAGCTTTTCTAGATAAGCAACAATGTCATTGGATTCGTATAACCAAGTGACTTCGCCTTGCTCTTCGATTCGCAAGCATGGCACCTTCACCTTACCGCCCTGCTCTAGCAGCTCTTGGCGATATTGCTCATCATTTTTGGCATCACGGGTTTCAAGCTTAAGCCCTTCACGCTTGGCAGCGCGGCGCACTTTTACGCAAAATGGACATGCCTTAAATTGGTATAACTTTAAGTTTGCCGTCATAGCATCTAGCTTTTGCTGCTGTTCTGCGGCACGTTTTTTACTGCGTGGGGTAAAAATAAAATCAAAAAGTAAAATCAGACGTCCTAAAAACCATCTTACAAATTGCATAACGTTTCCCAAACCTTTTGCTAAATTCGCTAAAAAATAGGTTGGGGAGTTTAGCATAATCTTTAAGCGCTATATATAAGCGGAGCTTAAAACAACTCTATTTCTGCACATGCGTATTGTGATTCAGCTAACCCTAAAGCGAGGTAGTTTGTGACTTGGTTTCTGCCATTTTCTTTTGAGTGATAAAGCGCGAGGTCAGCTTTGTGAACTTGCTCAGAAACTTGTAGTGAATCGACCACTTCGGTAAAACCAAGGCTCACAGAAACATGCTCTACTTGCGGAAATCGGCTAGAGGCAATTGCATTTCTCAAGCGCTCAAGTGCCACTACAGCAGAATCGTCATTGTGACTTTGAAATAGCACCGCAAACTCTTCACCGCCGTAGCGAAACACATAGTCTTCTGCTCTAAAGTTAGCTTTGATCTTTTGTGCCACCAGCAGGATCACTTCATCGCCAATCACATGGCCAAAATTGTCATTTACCTGTTTAAAGTGATCGATATCTACCATCGCTAAATACCACTTGCGGTCTTCACTGTCATCACGACATACCGTAAACCCGTCCCCATTGGTTATTTCCATGACTTTTTCATCAAACGTTTGGCGATTGAGTAGCTCGGAAAGCGGATCGATACGAGCAAAGTGCAATGTTGCCATTTGATGCGCAAAAACAGTGAGTAAGTGCTTCATTAAAGTCGCAGTGGTGAGATTTACTTGGCCTTCTATATATAAAAAACCAACGAGCTGAGCTTGATGATAAAACGGGATAACACTATCGCCGTGGTATTGAATGAGATGTTTGTCATCTTGACGCTGCTGTAATTTATCTACCACGGCATCTACCGGTCCCACCACAACACAAAAGTCGCGATGGCTCACAAATATGGACTTTGGGACTTCTTTTTCCGATAAGCTTTTACTGAAATAAAATGCATAGCTTTCCCCACAAACATCAGAGATAACCCGCTCAAGGGCCTGCATTAGCACCAGTTCACTCTTTTGCGCCAAGAGCTCTAAAGTAAGTTCGTGACCACAGGGTGAATAGCTAATCGACATTCAAGGCCTCTCAATAAAATTGACTCTTGATAAGTGTAGAACAGCCTTCTGAATTTACAGTAATTTATAGGCTAATTTAATACTTCTTGTTGGCTATGTTGATTTAAGAGTACCAAATTATCACGGTGGATGATTTCCTCAGCGCTTTCAAAGCCAAGACACTGCGCAAATTCACTACTATGACGGCCAATTACCAAACCAAGTTCTTGATTACTTAAGCTAGTTAAACCTTGTGCCTGTAGCGTGCCTTGTTGGCAAAACACTTGAACCAGCTCACCACGTTTAAATTGCCCTTCAATCGACACGATGCCTTTTGCTAGTAAACTTGCTCCTTGATTACATACCGCATTGATTGCGCCATTATCACAAATTATTTTACCAGTTGATTTTGGGCCAGACAGCAACCAGCGCTTGCGCCCTCCAACCGGAGCGTCAAACTTCAAAAACGTCGTGCTTGGTGCGGTTTGCGTAAGTACTTGCGGTAAAATGTCGTATTCACTACCTTTTGCAATCACGACATCAACGCCTGCTCGTTGTGCGATGTCGGCGGCTTGCAACTTAGTCGCCATACCACCCGTGCCAAGTTGTGTGCCACTGCCACCAGCTAGTGCTCTAAGTTCGTCGTTTATATGTGTTACTTGCTCTATCAACTGCGCATCAGGATTGGCTCTGGGATCTGCGGTAAAAAGACCATGCTGATCGGTGAGTAATACCAATTTATCGGCATTTGCTAAAATTGCGACGTAGGCTGAGAGGTTATCGTTATCGCCAACTTTTATTTCAGACGTTGCCACTGCATCGTTTTCGTTGATGATAGGCACGACATGATGCTCTAGAAGCTTAGTGAGCATATCCCGTGCCGTTAGATAACGTTCGCGGTGCTCAAGATCGGCTCGTGTCAGTAGCATTTGTGCGACAGTGACGTCATAAATACTAAACAATGACTGCCATAAATGGATTAATTGACCCTGCCCAATCGCAGCTAACATCTGTTTTTCAGCTAGCGAATGACCAATTTGTTGCTGTAATACACCGCGCCCAGCAGCAACAGCACCGCTGGAGACAATAATAACCTGATGGCCAGCTTGACGTAGCGTTACACACTGCCTTACCAGCTCAACAAGTCTGGGCTTGTTTAAGGTCTGGCTGCCTGCAGTTAAGACACTTGTGCCGAGCTTGATAACAATGGTTTGTTTATTGTTTTTGGTCATAGTATTTGTTGGTTTTTACAGCGATAGAGCTTCGTTATACCACGGACCTTCCCCCCTCCCAAGTAATAATACCAATTGCATTAACTCTCCAACCAATTTGAAGGGTGAAATACCATATTAGCGTCGTTAAAAATTTCTCATTTAGAACAACTAAATAGCAAAATTTTTGCCTCGCTACTAAAGCTATTCCTCCGCTTCAAATAGCTTATTTAATTAATACAATTGGTATAAACTCATGAATTTTATTTCTAACTCAGAGTGAATTGGTATAATCCGCCGCACTGATTTCGATCAAGGCTTTTTTGCACCGCGTGTGAGAGAGTGTTCACCATTCAATGAAAGAATAATTAGCTGAGTTCAGAATGAAAAAACACAAAAAGAACAAAGAGATTATGATGCTACCTTTACTGTTTGTAGTGATCTTAATGTGTGTGGGTGGCCATTTTATTTTGCAACCTAGCTACAAAGACAGCCACATTGTCGAGTACTCTCTAGCTGCACTGCCGTTTTTAATGTTTGCCGTCGTGATTGTCGCTATTAAAATAGCCATAAAAGCAGATAACGATGAAAACAATGAGGGTGAGGGCTAAAGTATCCCTCACATTGGTTATAGAGGATGATAACCAAACCACAAAGGGGTAAGCGGTGTTGATTGGCCACTGTGGGTGAGCTTGATATTTAAGTTTTGATCAAATAAATCGATGGCAAAACAGTCATCTACATCATGTAAATCGTCTTTATGAATATGGCTAAAACCGTTAAGCAAAAACGCTTTTGCCTTCTCTTTTGCTTCATCCGCATTCGTCGCAACGAACAGCCCAAAGTCATGCGCCTCAGCTAACCTATCTGGCTTATATCCTCCCAGGTTCACAAAATACAAATGCTCAGCTTGCTCAACACGCTCTTCGGTAAGTTCAATGGCATAGCCATCGGCATGTTCAATGATTGTGTAGCTATCCATATGCACCGAGTTTTTATCACCAACCCATTGCTGCTTTAATTTGGGATAAGCTTCTTCAATTGTATTTGCCGCGACAAAGCGCACATCATGCATTTCAATATGGCAACCTTGAATACGGCCACCTAGGTATACAACAAACAACTTCACTTTGACACTCCACTCCTTTAAAACCCAAGTATACTCTCAACTCAAAGACTTGGCTTTATTGAGTTAGATGATTATTCTGAATAAACACTCTCAGTGAAGGACAATATAATGAAAAAAACATTCCTCGCGCTTTTGGCTAGCTTTAGCCTGTCATCAACAGCTCAAGTAACCTTAATTCACAATGTAAATGGCTATACGCCCACTAAATCACAGCAAATTGAGCGCTTTTCTTCTTTGGTCATTAAAGACGGTAAAGTCGTAAAAACAAGTGCAAAGGATCTCAGTACTCAATACCCGAGTGCAACCAAGTTTGACGGTGAGGGAAAAACCCTATTGCCCGGTTTAATTGATGCACACGGTCACATCATTGGCCTTGGCAATAATTTACTCACACTCGACGTGCGCGGTAGCAAAACCATTGCAGAAGTAGGAAAACGGCTTAGCCACTACGCCAAAGTCCATGAAGGTGAATGGATAATAGGTCGAGGCTGGGATCAAACCTTATGGCCCGGCGGACAATTCCCAACCGCAGCTGATCTCGACAAATACGTAAAAGATAAGCCTGTCATGCTCACTCGAGTAGATGGTCACGCTATTTGGGTAAACTCAAAAGCGATGGCGCTTGCCAACATTTCGAAATCAACAAAGACACCTGAAGGCGGTGAAATCATTACATTGAATAGCGGCATGCCGAGCGGGATTTTTATCGACAAGGCAGAAGACCTTATTCGCACTCATGTCCCAGCTCAGTCAGATGCACAGGTAAACAAGGCGCTGAATAAAGCCGGAGAACACTTGCTGAGTTTAGGCATTACCTCAGCCCATGATGCCGGGATTGACTACACCACATGGCAGGTTTACCAAGCACGCGCCAAGGAACACACGATGCCGCTACGCGTCTACGCTATGCTCAGTGCAAGCTCCCCCAAACTCGCAGAGATGTTAGACGCTGGAGTGATCAAAGATACACGAGATCAACTCTCTATTCGTAGTGTAAAAATCTATGCTGATGGTGCACTTGGCAGTCGAGGTGCGGCACTTATTCGCGACTATCATGACCGCAAAGGTCACAAAGGGTTAATGCTCGAAAACCAAGCGACGCTTGAAGCATTGATCACCCAAGCCATACGCAGCGGCTACAGTGCGCACACGCACGCCATTGGCGATAGAGCGAATCGCATCGTGCTAGACTCATATCAACACGTTTTTAAAAAAGCAGGTGGAAGACTGCTCAGAAATCGCATTGAGCACGCACAAATTGTCCATCCGGATGATATCCCCCGCTTTAAGACGTTAGATATTATTCCATCAATGCAGCCTGTTCATGCCACATCCGATATGCATATGGCCGAAAAGCGCCTAGACGACAAACAGCTTAGTGGCGCTTACGCATGGCAAACATTCTTAAAGCAAGGAAGTAGAGTCGCGGCGGGTTCTGACTTTCCAGTGGAGCTTGCAAACCCTTTCCATGGTCTACATGCCGCTATCACCAGACAAGACCATCAAGATTTACCCAAAGATGGCTGGCGCCCAACAGAAAAGCTAACCAGAGAACAAGCACTCCAAGCATTTACTATTGATGCTGCTTATGCTGCATTTCAAGAATATAAACTGGGAAGTTTAGAACAAGGAAAGTGGGCCGATTTTATCTTAATCGACCAAGATTACTTTACCGTAAGCAAAGATAAAATTGATGATATTAAAGTCGAGCAGACGTGGATTGCAGGTGAACTTAAATATCAGCGTTGATCTTTTTGTAATTTAACCAAATGGTAGGTGTTAACTAGTGCCAGTAGACCATTAGTTAACGCCACCGGCCAAGCCTGGATAAGTGCGCCATAGGCAGTAAAACAAATACAGCCCATTAAATTGAACCAACGCAACTTAGCAACATCGCTCATCATCAAAGAAACGACCAAAAAAGCAGAGGCTAAATAGCCTAAATATTCCCAACTCATTTGTCCTCTCCCCTAAGTTGCGTTAGCATATAGTTTATGCTCGAATTTACGTATCGAGCAGAATAAAAAGGCTAACCCACAAGCCCCTAGAAATTAGCACCAATAAATTAGCTCTAACACGGGAAGTGGGGGTTTAATGGTAATATCGTTTATTAAATTCTTCGCCACAGCGCTGAGATAAAACCGATACTACTTAAACGGTGTGAGTTAGCGTAAAACTGAAAAATTCATGCTAACGTCATTATAGTTTAATAAATAGGACATATGTCCGAAGAGCCATCTAGATGTTTCAATATCATTTTTCAACCAATTTGGTCGAACAGTTACTCGCATTTGCTGGTAATAGTTTTCAGCACAGCAAAAAAGAAGTCTTGATCCACCAAGATGAACCATTGAGTAAACTCATATTGGTGACCAGTGGTACTGTGTCTTTTAGTTATGATGTCGGTAACGGTCGTCGTCTATTACTCGGACAACTGGACTGTAACAACACGCTAATTGGCGAAATCGAAGCGCTGAATCATCAGCCTTGTATTTATACCGTGACTTGCTTGAGCGATGTAACCTATCACCTCATTGAGCTAAAATATTGGCGAAAATTACTGCTTGAGCAGCCGGAGCTGAGCCTATATACCGCGCAAACCATCGCTGCTAAGTTTACTGAAAACCAAAAGATAAACTTAGACAAGTTGCTGTTGCCGCTGAGCTACAACATTGCTAAAGACTGCTTATTACGTGCCGAGAATTCGAATCCAACATTACTTCGTGCCTACTCAACGGTAAGTGCTGAAGCCGAAAGATTTGCGACCACTGAGCGCGCATATCGTCGGGTGGTCAGTGAATTGGTAGAAAAGGGCTTGATAGTACGCAGTAGTGAAGGCTTAAAGCCAGTTGATGTTGACGCGCTTGAGGATTTTGTTGATAGCTTCGCGCAAGCTTAATTTTTTGCGGTTAGAATAAACTAGGGCGAGTACTTGCTCGCCCTTGAGTACTGATTAACTTATTTTGCAAATAGGTGTTTAATATTTGCTAAGTCAGACTTTCCTTCGACTAATTCTTCCGGTGTTAAACCTGACAGCTCGTGAGGGAATACCAACCACTCATCAGACTCATGAATAAAGTAATCTGGTGTCATTGGTACTTTTTTGTTTGCTGGCTTGTAGTATGGGCAAGCAACACGAATATCGCGAGGCAGGTTCAAGCGCATTAGCTCTGCAAGCTTTTCTTTCAACGCAAAAATACTGCGGCCAGAATCAAACACGTCATCAACGATTAGCAATGAGTCGTCAGCGTTTGCATTTTCAACGATGTAATGCAGACCGTGAACTTTGATTTCTTTAGATTGCTTACCAATGCCATAGTAAGAAGAAGTACGTACTGCGATATGATCAGTCTCTATACCTTTGTAATCGTAGTATTCTTGAACTGCGATACCAATAGGCGCACCACCACGCCAAATACCGATAATAAAGTCAGGTCTAAACCCGTCTTCATAAACTTTAGCGGCTAAGCGAAATGAATCTTCTAGCAATTGTTGCGCTGTGATATAGCACTTATCTGACATAAATACCCCGTTAGGAAGCCCGTGTGATGGTGACAAGCAGCAAGTGCTGCCAATTGATACCAATTACAATTGTTTGCAAGCCATAGGCACTTGTGTGATTGGTATAACCGAATATTTTAACGTAAAGCGCAATAAAATGCTGCAATAATAGTGTCTTTTTATTTTCATTTTTTGATTTGGGACGCCATATCCTAAAGTTAAAGATCGCCGGGTGAACAGACACCGCATAGTATTATTTAATTGGTGGGAGCGAGTTCACCTCGCGATGTTCTAAACTGCTAAAAGATCGCCGGGTGAACCGGCTCAGACACAAAGTTCAATGGGTGAACAGACACCTACACTGAGTGATTAATTTGGTGGCAGCGAGTTTACCTCGCGATGGTTTGCAAGAGATAAAAATAAGGCCGCGGTGGGCGGCCTGTATCGGTTATTCTTCGGTATCTACGCTAGCGTCATTGTCTTCTGGTGTCTCGACACCATTGTGCTCCAGATCATAGCTATCAACGCGCTGTAATCCGCGCGGTAACTTATTACCTCTGCGCCCTCGCTCGCCGTAATAGTGCTCTAAATCACTCGGCTTTAAGGTTAGCTTGCGCTTACCTGCATGTAAGGTAACAGAAACGCCTTCAGGTACCACCGCTAACACTTTGACAAACTCTTCGCGGCTTTGCACCTTCGCGCTAGGAATAGAGATAATCTTATTCCCCTTACCTTTACCAAGCTTAGGTAAATCACGTAATGGGAATAGCAGCATTCTGCCTTCGCTCGAAATCGCCATACACATATCGGTGGCAACATCGAATACCTGAATTGGTGCCATCAAATGGGCACCTTTTGGCACGCTGACGAACGCTTTACCATTTTTGTTTTTGCTCACCATATCCGCAAAGTCACTGATAAAACCGTAACCGCCATCGGTCGCCATCAGGTAAGTCGACTTCTCTTCGCCCATGACCACATGTTCAAAGTTACATCCTGACGCCAAGTTAAAGCGTCCCGTCATCGGTTCACCCTGACTCCGGGCTGAAGGTAAGCTATGTGCATCGGTTGCAAAGGCTCGCCCTGAGGTATCTAAGAACACAGCAGGCTGATTACTCTTACCTTTTGCAGAGGCTTTATAACTGTCTCCTGAGCGGTAGCTCAGCCCTTCGGCATCGATATCATGACCCTTCGCAAAACGCGCCCAGCCTTTTTCAGATAGCACAACAGTTACAGACTCTGATGGGATCAAATCTTTTTCGCTAAGCGCTTTGGCTTCACCACGCTCAACTACTGGTGAGCGTCTATCATCACCATACAATTCAGCAGCTTCTTGGATTTCTTTTTTCATCAACGTCGACATACGACGCTCAGAGCCTAAGGTTTTTTCCAATCCATCACGCTCTTTTTCAAGCTCATCCTGCTCACCACGGATCTTCATTTCTTCAAGCTTTGCAAGGTGGCGTAATTTCAGGTCTAGAATTGCTTCAGCCTGCTTATCTGAAAGACCAAAACGCGCTATCAACTCTTCTTTTGGTTTGTCTTCGTTGCGAATGATTTCGATGACTTCATCGATATTCAAAAATGCAATCATCAAACCTTCAAGAATATGCAAACGCGCAAGCACTTTGTCTAAACGATACTGCAAACGTCTACGCACCGTTTCACGACGGAATACTAACCACTCAGATAAAATCTGACGCAAGTCTTTAACTTGTGGACGCCCGTCTAAACCAATCATGTTGATGTTAACACGGTAGTTCTTTTCAAGATCCGTCGTGGCAAATAGGTGCGCCATTAATGGCTCGACCTTAACTCGATTTGAGCGCGGTACGATGACGATACGCGTCGGATTTTCATGGTCCGATTCGTCACGTAAATCCGCTACCATAGGGAGTTTCTTCGCTGTCATTTGCGCTGCTATCTGCTCTAGCACCTTGGCACCCGAACATTGGTGCGGCAACGCGGTGATCACCACTTCACCTTGCTCTTCGGTGTACACAGCACGCATCTTGATTGAGCCACGACCTGTGGTGTAAAGCTTTTTGATCTCTTCTTGCGGCGTAATGATTTCCGCATCGGTTGGATAGTCTGGCGCTTTGACCAATTCTAGAATTTCTTCTAGTTCGGTTTTAGGCTTATCCAATAACAAACAACAAGCTTCAGCAACTTCGCGTACGTTATGCGGCGGAATATCGGTTGCCATCCCCACTGCAATACCTGTCACCCCATTCAGCAAGATATGTGGTAAACGCGCGGGTAACACTTGTGGCTCATCTAAGGTGCCATCAAAGTTAGCGGTCCAATCAACCGTACCTTGACCAAGCTCTTTCAGCAGTATTTCTGAGAACTTAGATAAACGCGCCTCGGTATAACGCATCGCAGCAAATGATTTAGGATCATCCGCAGCACCCCAGTTACCTTGGCCATCCACCAGCGGATAGCGATAAGAAAACGGCTGCGCCATGAGTACCATAGCCTCATAACAAGCACTGTCGCCATGAGGGTGATATTTACCCAATACGTCACCGACGGTACGGGCAGATTTTTTGTATTTTGCTTGAGCAGACAAGCCCAGCTCACTCATCGCATATACAATACGACGTTGTACAGGCTTCAGGCCGTCACCAATATGTGGCAACGCCCTATCCATGATCACATACATGGAATAGTTCAGGTAGGCGTCTTCAGTAAAACGCCCCATCGGAAGTTGTTCAATGCCTTGCAAGGACAAGGCTTGAGGATCTGTCATGTTACACCTTACTTGTTGTTGTAGCTGATGCGATATATCGCATTGGCGTAATCATCGGAAACGAGCAGGCTACCGTCATCGAGCTCTGCAATTGCGGCTGGTCGACCATAGGTTGTTTCGTTTTCCATAAAGCCGGTAAGGAAAGGCTCATAGCCCCTAATTTGGCCATCTTGCACGTTTGCTCGCATTACTCGATAGCCCACTTTTTTGCTGCGGTTCCAAGAACCATGTTCAGCAACAAAAAGCTGATGCTTCATTGCCTTTGGAAATTGCTCGCCACGGTAAAAGTGAATGCCCAGCGGTGCAACGTGCGCTTGTAGTGCAAGGGCTGGCATAGCGTAATCAGTCACCGATTTACCCTCGCCAAACTCAGGGTCTAGCACGCTGCCGCCATGAACATACGGGAAGCCAAAATGCTGACCTATTTCGTCAACACGGTTGATTTCACATGGTGGAATGTCATCTCCCATCATGTCGCGACCGTTATCGCTAAACCATAACTTTCCGGTTACTGGGTGATAATCAAAACCCACTGAGTTACGCACGCCTTTGGCAATCGTCGAAAGCTTTTTTGTCTCAAGATTTAGTGAAAATATACGGCCAAACTTAGGGTCTTCGGCACAAATATTACAAGGCACGCCAACCGGAATGATCAGTTCGCCTTCAGGCGATACTGTTAGGTACTTCCAGCCGTGGTGACGTTTGTCAGGCAAATCATCGAACACCACTTCTTTTACCGGTGCCTTAAGGTTTTTTGCAATTTGCTTAAACCGCACAATACGCTCAACTTCAGCAACGTATAAGTCACCGTCTTTTAGGGCAATACCGGAGGGCATATTCAGCCCTTCTGCAACCAAGATTTTCTTGTCGGCTACGCCATCACGGTTATTGTCAATGAGTGCGTGAACTTTACCCGCTTTGCGAGAGCCAACATACACAGTGCCATCTTTACCCACCGCCATTTGTCTTGCATTTTCAACATCTTTCGCAAAATAGCTCAGCTCATACCCTTTAGGTACTGAAAGGCGCGAAAGTATATCGTTTGCCAGCGCTGGTGAGCTTAATAACACTGCTGCCAGTGTTGTCGCTACCGTGGTCAATTTGCAATGTATTTTCATGTTAAACCTCTGCCTTATCTCCGTGCTGCTCAAGCCAAATTTTACGGTCGCCAGAGCGCTTTTTAGCTAACAGCATATCCATCATTTCGAGGGTTTGTTCAGGCTCATCTAATGTCAGCTGAACTAAACGTCTAGTATTTGGATCCATGGTGGTTTCACGCAATTGCAACGGGTTCATTTCACCCAACCCTTTAAAGCGTTGTACGTTGACTTTACCGCGTTTCTTTTCGGCCTCAATACGGTCTAAAATGCCCTTTTTCTCATCTTCATCAAGGGCATAGTAAACTTCTTTACCAACATCAATACGAAATAGCGGCGGCATGGCAACAAAAACATGACCCTTACGAACAAGCTCTGGGAAGTGCTTCACAAAGAGTGCGCATAATAAAGTTGCAATGTGAAGCCCGTCAGAATCCGCATCCGCGAGGATACATACTTTGCCATAGCGCAAACCTGATAAATCTTCAGAGTCTGGGTCAATACCTAAGGCAACAGAAATATCATGTACTTCTTGCGAGGCTAAGATCTGTCCAGATTCCACTTCCCAAGTATTTAGGATTTTACCGCGCAGTGGCATGATTGCTTGAAACTCACGGTCTCGTGCTTGTTTTGCCGAGCCACCTGCTGAGTCCCCTTCCACCAAAAAGATTTCTGAGCGTTCGGTTTCACTTCCAGAACAATCGGTTAATTTACCCGGTAAAGCAGGACCCGAAGTGACTTTTTTACGAACCACTTTTTTCGCAGCACGCAAACGTTTTTGCGCATTGCTGATACACAGCTCAGCAAGTAACTCTGCCGTTTCAGTGTGTTCGTTTAACCATAAACTAAAGGCGTCTTTGACAATGCCTGATACAAAGGTAGCGCACGAACGTGATGACAGCTTTTCTTTGGTTTGACCGGCAAATTGTGGATCTTGCATTTTAACCGACAAGACATAACTACAACGGTCCCAAACATCATCAGGCGTCAGTTTAACGCCACGCGGGATCAGGTTTCTGAATTCACAAAACTCACGCATCGCTTCAAGTAAGCCTTGGCGTAACCCATTTACATGAGTTCCGCCTTGTGCCGTTGGAATAAGGTTTACGTAGCTTTCAGCGATGGATTCGCCGCCCTCTGGCAACCAATGAAGCGCCCAATCAACCCCTTCGGTTGAGCCACTGAAACTGCCTGTAAATGGAGATTTCGGCAGCACTTCATAGCCTTCAGCGCTGTCTTTTAGGTAATCTTCAAGACCTGCCTCATAGTGCCATTCTTGCGTTTCTTTCGTCTGTTTATTTACAAAGCGAATTCTAAGCCCAGGACACAATACAGCCTTGGCTTTGAGCAAGTGGTTTAACTTAGTAATTGAGAAGTTAGCTGAGTCAAAATAACTCGCGTCGGGCCAAAAGTGTACTGAGGTGCCGGTATTACGCTTACCAACGCTGCCGGTCACTCTTAAGTCTTCGACTTTATCGCCGTTTTCAAATGCCATTTCATAGATTTGCGCATCGCGTTTAACGGTAATTTCGACCCGAGTAGACAACGCATTAACAACCGATATACCCACCCCATGAAGACCACCAGAGAACTGGTAGTTTTTATTGGAAAACTTGCCCCCGGCATGAAGCTTGGTCAGGATCAATTCAACCCCAGGCACGCCCTCTTCTGGGTGAATGTCCACGGGCATACCTCGACCGTCATCGATGACTTCAAAGGAGTTGTCTTCGTGCAAGATCACGTCAATCTTGGTGGCATGTCCGGCTAAGGCTTCATCGACACTGTTATCGATAACCTCTTGGCCTAAATGATTAGGTCTGGTGGTATCGGTATACATGCCAGGACGGCGCTTAACTGGCTCTAAGCCATTGAGTACCTCAATAGCTTCGGCATTATAGTTTTGCTGACTCATAGGCTAGTTCTAGTTATCTTTTTATCCGCTAGTATATGCACAACGTACAGTTTTGAGCAGAGCTTTGTGCATAAATTCTAATTTTTGATAGTTAAAAATTTGGTGATGGTGTCAAAATAGCGTGGAAATTCAACAAAGCTATGATCCCCACCAAACTCAATAATTTGACGACAATGGCTATAATAACGCACCGCCTCTTCAAAAGGCAGCACCTCGTCGCCCGTTTGTTGCAATAATAGCAAGTTTTCTGGATTACTAAGCTGCTCGACATACATGGATTTTAACGCATCAATATGCTCATGCTGCAGCTCATAATGACAATCCTGATAAGGATTGTATTGTGGTCCAAGGTAGTCATTTAATAATGAAAAAGGCCTAACTGCAGGGTTTATCACCACGGCTTTACAGCCAAGGTGTTGCGAAAAATAGGTGGCGTAATAGCCGCCTAACGAGCTACCTAATAACACAGTATCAGAATCAATGACGCTATCCAACTGTGCCAATGCGACTCTCGGATCATAATGCAGCCTTGGGACAAAGTATGGCGTTTGTTTATCCATCATATATTCACCAAATGCCGTTGCTTTATAGGATAGCTCTGAGCTATTAAAGCCGTGTATATAAACTACTTTCCGAGCCATTTTACCTCTGTTGTTATAGCGCTTTTACTAAATACGATGACACGATAAGCGGGACCCAAATCAGACTGACACCAGTCCTTTGTGTGCTTTTCAAATTGGATTGATGTTGCAGGCGTCGCATAGATAGGCAAAGTGCGAAATTGTTGTTGATATTCATTGTGCACATGACCATGAAATAGCCCTAAGACTTGCTCTGAGTCCACCAGCAAGTTTAACAGTGCAGGACCATTTTCGAGCATATGTTTATCTAAATAGCCATCTATCGGCCTTGGATGGTGGTGAGCAAAAACAATCGTATTGTTGTTGATATTATTGTTAAGCTTGTTTTTGAGCATCTCTAAATGTGACTTAGCGCACCATCCTGCGGGTGTTTCACCTTTTGAGTTTAACAGTAGCACCTGACCAAATGGACCTGAGATGCGCTTATGACGAACGATTTGCCCAGCACTTATTTCTTCAAGTAACGCTAGCTCATCGTGGTTACCCGGCACCCAAAGCACTGGGCATTGCAACTCACTCTCACTCACTAAACGGGCAAACTCATGATAAGAAGCCGCACTGTGATCTTGTGTTAAATCACCGCCAAACACCACACAATCAAAATGCTCTTTTGCCATCGCGGCGAGAGTGCGTTCAAGGTTAGCGGCGGTATTTACCGCAAAATATTCCCCAGAGGGCATGGCAAACAAATGACAATCCGTAAAATGGCCGATACAAATTTGCGCTTTATCGAATTGCAGCTCGAGATCAAACCAAGCCATTGTTTACATCCCAGTTTAAATGCACGCGGCCTTTTTCTAAGCACACCATAAGCCAATCAGCTAAAAACGCATTTATTTGATACTTTTCATCTTTTTGGTGCATATCAGGATTTGGGTAACCATAGGATGGCTTTATTCGACGATGATAATCACGGTGAATTACTTCAGCCACTTTAGCATCATGGTAGAGGCGCACAGACAACGAAAAGTGTGGCAGATGGGCGCTTATCGTCGCCATCTGCTCGATATGAATGTCAGTTGTGTATTTACTGACCCCAGCGACGCTCAAACAGTAGCGTGCAGAGGCTAAGTCAATCACTCGACTCTCGCCGACCACTTCTTCAGGTAGCAATTTTAGCGCCCGTAAATAATTACGTTCGCAAAGTGTGATATAACGGGGCAGAGATTGAATATACTGCTTTGAACTCAGCACTTGTGACAAAAATACGACTCCTAAACTGCTTCTATCCGCGCTTTATTTAATGCCAACCATTGTAGACTAATAACAGTGGCAGCGTTATCGATTTCCTCATTATCAAGGCGTGCAAGGGCTTCATCAAGTGGCATCACATGCACTTTAATGTCTTCACCTTCTTCAGCCAATCCATAAACCCCACCCGCTTCAGATAAATCAGCAAGCGCTAAATACAGATATAGTCGCTCTGTTGTACCACCTGGACTTGATAAATAAGAGCGCATATAAATGAGCTTATCAAGCTCAAGTCCAGCTTCTTCTTTAGCTTCTTTTCTTGCTACACTCTCATAATCTTCGCTCCCTTCAGCCATCCCTGCAATGCATTCCAAAAGCCAAGGAGAGTGTTTTGAAGCCAACGCCCCTATGCGAATTTGCTCAATAAGCAACACGCTGTCTGTAACAGGATCGTACGGCAATATTGCAACCGCATGACCACGCTCTAATATCTCGCGAGTTATCGGCTCTGATACCCCACCATTAAATAAGGCGTGAGTAAATTGGTACTTGTGAATGGTGAAAAAACCATTGAAGATTGTTTCTGTTGAAGAAACATTGACGTCGACTTTGTTGAACTGACTCAAAGGTTTCATAAAATAATCCTGTATTTTTTAATAGCAACGGTTTAAAAGCTAACCAATCGCCCTTATAGTAGGGTCATACCTGAATAAGTAAACGAAGTCGTTTACCTTTAACTTTTTCCACTTTACAATACCCAAGTGGTATTAATATATTCTGTTACACTTGTTGGCGATGTTTTACGCATTTGGTCTTTAATTGGGCCGCAAAAACAGGGTAACATGCTGACAGTATAAAAATTGTCTAAGGACTGAGCGAAAAATGAAAAAAACTCTACTATCATTAGTTGTTGGGTTGTCGTGCGCACTTTCAAGCAGCCTGTCCCACGCGGAAGACCTACTGCAAGTATACGACATTGCAACGGCTAACGATCCTACCGTATTAAAGGCTAAAGCGCAGGCTGATGCGCAAAAATATGCACAAGACCAAGCGTTAGGCGTATTGCTGCCTCAGCTTGGTTTTCAAATGAGTTACACAGACGTAAACTCTGAAGGTCCATCGAGCCAGCAAAATGACTCAACAGGCTATACCATGTTTGAGTCTGACACTGACACCTTTCAGCGTTCAATCTCTCTAAGCCAGACCATTTTTGATATGGCATCTTGGCAGGGTCTTTCAATTGCAGAAAAACGTGCAATGCAAGCATCGACTCAATATGAGCAGCAAAAGCAAACTTTGATTGTCCGTATTGCTGAAGGTTACTTTAATGTGCTAAGCGCATTAGATAGCCTAGAGTTTGTACAAGCCGAGAAGCGCGCTATTGAACGTCAACTAGAGCAGACAAAACAGCGCTACGAAGTAGGTTTGACTGCAATTACAGACGTGCATGAAGCAAGAGCGCAATTTGACCGTGCAGTTGCAGACGAAATCATAGCAGGTAATGCGGTTGAAACAGCACGTGAAACATTACGTACAATTACGGGTAAGTATCACGCTAAGCTAGATAAGTTAAATACTGAAACCTTCTCAACAGTTAAGCCTACGCAAAATACGAATGATTTTATCGAGATTGCAAAAGCGAAGAACTTAGACCTTCAAGTTGCAAAATCTGCGGTAGACATCGCAAAAGATCAAATTGATTTAGCAAACGCGGGGCACTACCCAACACTAAACTTAAACGCCTCTTATTCTGATTCTCTAGCTGACAGTGCTGGTAGTCAACACGCACCACGTAGCGACAGAACTTCAGTAGGTTTAACGTTAGACGTACCAATTTACACAGGTGGCCGTACGGTTGCAGCAACCGACCAAGCTCGCGCAAACTTTGTTGCTAGCAGCGAAGATATGGAAGCGGCAATGCGCAACATGACACGTTCAGTGATCACGTCTTATAATCAAGTGGTTTCAGACGTTGCAACTTACCGTGCGCTAGAGCAAGCGGTTGTTTCAGCAGAAAGTGCGTTACAAGCAACTGAAGCGGGCTTTGATGTAGGTACTCGTACCATCGTGGACGTACTAGTCAGCACGCAAAACCTGTATAATGCGAAACGTAACCTAGCTGATATTCGTTATCGCTATGTACTTTCGTCGCTGCGCTTAAAACAAGCAGCAGGTACACTATCTCGTACCGATCTTGAAGCAATCAACCAAGGTTTAATTGAAGGCTAAGTACTTCGATTATCACCTCTGAAAAGGCCAGCTATGCTGGCTTTTTGTATTTTTACAGCAATATAGATAAACTAGCCGCTTCAATTAAGTCTTAGGTATATTACTTTGGTTACTCACTCACCTTTCAAATGGTCATTCTTAGCACCTAAATTTTGGCTGACTTGGCTTGGTGTTTTCGCCCTGTATTTAATCTCATGGCTCCCGCAAGGTGTTCAATTTGCACTGGGTAGAGGGCTTGGACGCCTAGTCCATAAATATATGAAACGTCGCCGTCATATTGCTGATGTCAATTTGAAACTTTGCTTTCCACACCTAAGTGAAGCAGAGCATAAAGCTATGCTACTAAAAAATATGGAAAATACCGGCATAGCAACACTTGAAACGGGGATGGCATGGTGGTGGCCAAAGTGGCGCATCAATCAGGTGGTGGGCTCGATTAAAGGGCTAGAGCATATTGAAGCCGTGCAAAAACAAGGAAAAGGGGTACTTATGCTGGTCCCCCATATGTTGCATCTTGAAATGGCAAGCCGAGTGCTAGGCACAAAAATGCAAGGTGTTGGCTTTTATCGCCCACACAATAATCCACTTATGGAGTTTTTTATGACCCGTGGGAGACTGCGCTCAAATGAGTATTTAGTCACCAAGCGAGACGTTAAAGGGTTATTGAAAACGCTCTCGAGCAAACGCGTTTGTTATTACCTTCCGGATCAAGATTATGGCCGCAAGCGCTGCGAGTTTGCCCCTTTCTTTGCGGTTCCTGATGCTGCAACAACAACTGGTACTTTATTATTTTCTGCTAGCAAAAAGGCTGAGACTTTAAGCTTACACTGTACGAGAGACGCAAAAGGGATGTATCATTTAGACATACAACCTATTTTAGAATCATTCCCAAGTGGCAATGATCTTGCGGATGTGACTCGCGTCAACGAGAGAATGGAGCAAGCAATCAATTGTGCGCCGGATCAATATATGTGGGTGCATCGTCGCTTTAAAACGCGACCTGATGAAAAGGCACCTTCGTTTTATTAGGGCCTAGAGTCTTGGAGTAGTTTGAAATGGCTAAGAAGAAAAAAAATAAATTATCGTCAATCTGGTTTTGGACTAAACACCTATCACTAGGCGTGTTACTCATTTGGGCTGCCTACTATTTTCTTTTTGGTGCCTCTAAAGACATGAACTTTAGGGAAACCACCAATGTTGCAGCGCAAGGCCTGTCGCAATTTTACGAAAGCTTTAGAAATAGCATGAGTAATCGTGATACTGATCGTGAAAAGTACGTTATCACGCTCGGCAAGCCCACCTACCCGCTTGATGACGCACTAGCACAAAGAGCACTAGCTGTTAAGCCATCTAACCCTAAATGGACCGGTGAAAAACAACCAAGACGCTTTGATACAGGCGATACTTTAAAAGATGTGCTTACCAAGCAAGCCAAAGAAGAAGGTGTGGAACTGTTCTGGTATCTAGAGCGTGATTATGTGGTGAAATACAACTTCCGTCTTGATACCGACTTTGTTTCTGCACTCTATCAGGTTGGAACGGCGATAAATGACGACTTTGAATTTCAAGTCTATACATTTTTCTGTCCGCGAGAGCGTGCTGCGGTTATCACCGAAAATCCTCCCGTTTACGTACGTGAAAACTGCCGTAAGCTAGCGGGTTAAGCAAGTACCCGCTGCCAAACTTGAGTGACTTGTTGTGCGTGTTGATCAAACGCTTCACGCCCAACAACCCTACCTAATTGGTTTAAGCTATTAAAATGGTATTGATCTCTAAACAAACAATATGCAGAGATTAAGTGCTTCATTTCATCCCCATCAATCACTTCAACTTCACCCGCTTGCTCTAAAATACGTATATTATCTGGATAAGTACAAAGTGCTGGATACTGACTGCTATATCGCAACACAATGTACTGACTGATAAATTCAATATCCGTCATGCCGCCAATTCCCTGCTTTAAGTCAATGTGACTGTCACTATCTTGGTTAAGATGGGCTCGCATTTTTTCACGCATATTGCGAACATCTTCCGCTAATTTAGGCACGTCTCGCTGCTGCATTAGTATTGCATGGCGTATTTCATCAAATCGAGCGGCCATTTTCGGCTCACCTAACACCATACGAGCTCTCACTAGCGCCTGATGCTCCCATGTCCAAGCTTGTTCTAACTGGTATTGGTAAAAACTTTCTAAATTGATAGCGAGTAAGCCCGAGTTTCCTTCAGGGCGAAGTCGAGTATCTAATTCGTAAAGCATGCCAGAGAGCGTTTTGGTATTGAACAAATGCATTAAACGCTGCGCCAGCTTCATATAAAACTGTCTTGAAGAGATAGGTTTATCACCCTGAGTTTGACTTTCGCCGTCACGATTATGCACAAACACTAAGTCTAGATCTGAGTTGTAACCGAGCTCATACCCCCCCGCCTTACCATACGCTATTACAGCAAAGCCTTTTTCTTCTATTGTTGCACCTTCAGGCGCACCAAAACGCGCAACCATGTGCCCCCAGGCAATATCGACGGCTTTTGCGATAATCGCTTCAGCAAGCGCAGTTAAATGATCGCTCACCTTCATAATATCCAACACGCCAGTGGCGTCTGCAGCCGCGACTTTTAGCTGATGCGTTTGTTTAAATTGTCGCAGCGCTTCCATCTGTAGCTCAACATCTTGCTCATCTATACGTAAAAATGCTTGCTGGATCTCGTTTTTATAGGCCGTTAATGGCAAAGGTTTATAGAGAGTTTGCGGGTCGATAAGCTCATCAAGAAGGATCGGGTATTTCGCAATATGCTCAGCAATCCACGCGCTATGACAACAAAGCTTGATAAGTTGAGTCAATGCACCGTGATTTTCATACAGTAGCTCCAAATATGCAGTGCGAGATGCTACTTTATTGATCACACTGAGCACGCGAGCAAGTGCCGGCTCCATGTTTTGTTTACTGAGCTCTCGTAGCAAGGCTGGCATTAACTTATCAAGAATATCGCGACCACGAGTGCCCGCCTGCTTTTTACTTAGCCCTTGTTTAAACTCCATCAAGTCAGTTTGCCAAGTCTCAAAACACGGCGCAGCTCGGCACTGACCTAGCTGAGCGATTTCTCCCGTTTGCCATGCATAAACCGCGCTGTCGTCTTCATCTAATTCTTCTTCAGGCGGTTCACCAATGACTTGACTAAACTCAGCCCGGATATGCTGCGTCACAACCTTTAGCATTTGCTCGACTTCAGCGTAATCGTTACATTGCAATAAGTGGCTCAGGCGCAGACAGTCTAAGTTGTTGTCGGGTAAAGTTTGCGTTTGTTTGTCGTCAAATGCTTGTAGATATTGCTCAACTTTACGCAGCACTAAATAGTTCTCATGCAGACGGTTTTTGACCTCAATAGGGACAATTTCAAGCGTTTCAAGCTCTTCTAACGCCTGTAACAATGAAGGGGTTTGTAATGGCGTTTCGCGACCGCCGCGTATCAGTTGCAAAGCCTGCACAATAAACTCTACTTCTCGAATGCCACCAGCGCCCAGCTTTATGTTATTCGTTAAGCCTTTGCGTCTCACCTCTTGGGCAATCATGTTTTTCATCTTTCGCAGTGAATCTATCACAGAAAAGTCGATATAACGGCGATAGACGAACGGCCGGATTAAGTCGTAAAACTCTTGCCAATACGGCGACGGTTCACCAATAGGCCGTGCCTTTAACATCGCATAGCGCTCCCATTCTCGACCTTGATCTTGGTAATAGTCTTCCATCGCGGCATAGCTCATCACCAAAGGACCACTATCCCCAAATGGTCTTAAACGCATATCGA
The DNA here is from genome assembly GCF_001709235.1 of Pseudoalteromonas sp. BMB. Taxonomy (NCBI): domain Bacteria; kingdom Pseudomonadati; phylum Pseudomonadota; class Gammaproteobacteria; order Alteromonadales; family Pseudoalteromonadaceae; genus Pseudoalteromonas; species Pseudoalteromonas sp. BMB. The sequence goes on along the minus strand of NZ_MBQA01000161.1, from coordinate 232,060 downwards.
CTCTAAATACTTGGCCATCAATGGTAACTTGATTAAGCGCTGAAATAAGTTTTTGTGCCACTCGAGTGTAAAATACTTGCGCCTCAATGCTACGCCGACCACCTGATGTGTCGACACTTCTCGGATAGGCAAAGATCAAATCGATATCAGAGGAAAAATTCAGCTCCTTACCGCCAAGCTTTCCCATGCCCAATACCGTCATGGGTATCGAGTTATTAGCCTCATCTTTTGGTGAGCCTGATTGCGCTTCTACGCTTAAGTACGCCCATTGGTAAGCATTTGAAATCAAAGTATCGGACAGCTGCGAAACATAGCGAATACTGTCATCAATCTCATTGCCTGCGACCAAATCCAGCCACATCACTTTAAGCCAATACTTTAACCGATAGTGACGCAGCTGCTGCCAAGCTTGTTTTTCTTCAACTAATGGCGCGGCAAAGTCAAACACATCAGGGCAGTCGCGCATTTGCATCTGCGTATCATCGAGCAGCCAAGCTCCCCACTCAGGAAATCGTGCAAGTGTACGCTCGGCAAAGTCACTCAACGCCAGTAACCGTGCCAGTTTGGGCTCCATCGGCGCATCACCATAAATCATTTGGTAACGCTCTTGAGCAAGCGTATTCAGCGTTGCTTGAACAAACAATTCCGACATAAAAAACTCCACGGTAGACTGGCTCTCTTTGTGAGCAGTGTTATAGTAACTCTATCTAAAACACAACCTTACACTGAGTATGAGTTACTTGTCTTTAAACAATATCAACTTTTTAGCGATTTTGATTTGCTTTGTCATTGTCTGCGGTTTGACTATTTTGCTGCGCTTAATGATCCAGCGTAGCGCCAACAATCTTCTGGATGACGAGCTCGCACAACGTGACAACTTTGCACTTGGGATCAGCTATGCCAGTCAAGTGACGATGCTGTGTGTTTGTGTTGCATACTTATTCAATGATTTAGGTGTGGTGAGAGCGCAGGCACACCCTCTGCAAGTGGCCTTACATATTGGGTTGATTATTGCCTTTGTATACTTCGGCCAATGGATCCATCGCAAATGGATTTTGTATCAGTTTGACGAAGAAGAAGCGATTTTAAAGCAAAATATCTGCGCCGCGATGGTGGACTCAGGCATGTTACTCGGTAACACCATATTGGTGCTTGGTTTATATCATTGGGTGCATCCGAAAGGCTGGAGCGATCTATTAGTCGTAGCCCTTGGCTTTATGCTATTGCAACTGCTTTATACGCTAGATAGTAAAATCAGAGAAAGTCGCTTTGCCAAGTTTAACCAAGGTGCTTCTTTACAACAAAATTTTAATCTCAGAAACACTTCGATTGGTATTCGGTATGCGGGCAAATCCATCGGCCTCTCTTTAGCCATGTATGCGGGACTGCACAGCGCTCCCTACCATGGTGCAAAAGTGGTAGAAAACTTGTTTTCGGTTGTCATGCATTGCGGTGTAATGTGGCTTTTTCTTTACATTGGTAGCTACATATTACTGCATTTATCCTTACCTAAGGTCAATATTGGCCTAGAGGTAGACCACCAAGATAACGTTGGTATCGCATGTTTGGAGTTTGCGGTTTTCTGCTCCATAGGCTATTTACTTATTAACTTGTTTTCGGTGTAACGCAATACTGCATGAATGCTTTAAGTGATGGATTTTTACTGGTAGATAGCAATTGGGATTTTAGCCAAGAACTCGTCGAGCATTTGCAAAACGTGCGCTCTAGCCAAGCCAGTAATATTATTATCGCAGGTGACAACACCAAACAAATGCTCAAGATGATGTTTAAAGAGCAAATAAAAGACTACTGTTATTGTGACTTTGACAATGAAATCAGCGTCTCTGAACTTGCCAGCTATTTGCATCGTCACCATAACATTCATGCCGTGCTGCTCTATTCTCTGGACTATCATTTAGCCACCGAAGAGCAGCGCTTTATTTTTGATTCTCTTCACCCCCACCGGTTTTTAATAGAACAATCCCCGCAAGGTTTTCAGATCACTAAACTGCACTCACAAGCATTAATCAATCACTTATCTTGTCATCCGGATACCGCTGGCCTCCCCGACCCTGACTTGATGCTTGCCAAGCTCACCGGGTTACTATGCGGTAAAGCTAAAGTGGCAGGATGATGTAGACTAACCGTGCGCGAGCGCTTACCATTGCCACAAAACAGCAACTGAATAATCGAATTATGCGTATTCCACATATTTATCAAGACTCGCCTTTGGCCATTGGTGTGCCAGTTACTTTGGATGATGACGCCGCAGGACATATAGGCCGAGTGCTTAGAATGACAACCAAAGATAAAGTCAGCCTGTTCAACGGACAAGGCGGCGAGTACCTATGTCAATTAAGTGAAGTTGGGAAAAAGAAAGTTGTTGCTGTACCTGAATCATTTGAAGACAAAAATGTAGAATCTCCACTAGCCATACATCTTGGGCAAGGGATTTCTCGCGGTGATAAAATGGACTTCACAATTCAAAAGTCGGTAGAGCTGGGCGTGAGCGAAATCACCCCTTTGTTTACCACACGCTGCGGCGTTAAATTAAGTGGTGAGCGTCTAGCAAAAAAACACCAGCAATGGCAAAAGATAGCAATTGCCGCGGCCGAGCAATCTGGACGTAATACCATCACTGTTATTCACCCGCCGATGGAGTTGTCTGAGTGGCTTGCACAGCAAAGCGACGAGTTAAAAATCACACTACATCCTCGCGCCGAACATTCAATAAAAACACTGCCATATACCCAGTCTGGGATCCGCTTTTTAGTGGGCCCTGAAGGCGGCTTTACCGATGAAGAGCTAGACGCCACCGCTCAACAACGGTTTGTGGATGTCCGTTTAGGCCCACGTGTACTACGTACAGAAACCGCAGCGCTAACGGTACTGAGCGCACTACAGCTGCAATTTGGCGATTTAGCACTTTAAATACACAGAGCAACCCCCATATCATGGGTAAACTCAGCAAGCGCAATGGGAGCGTCTATGACGATTAAATTAGGGATCATTTCCGATCCAATCAGTGGCTTTAACATTAAAAAAGACACCGGGTTTGCCATGATGCTGGCGGCACAACAGCGCGGCTATGAATTGTATTACATGGAAATGAATGACCTTTTCTTGTACCAAGGCGTTGCCAAAGCGACCGCAGCAAAAGCGCAGGTATTTGACGATACTTCCCATTGGTATGAACTAGCTGAGAAACAAGAAATCGATTTGGGCGACCTTGACGTTATTTTAATGCGTAAAGATCCGCCTTTTGACACTGAATATATTTACGCCACTTATATTCTTGAGCGCGCTGAACTTGCGGGATCGCTTGTGGTAAATAAACCACAAAGCCTGCGCGACGCCAATGAAAAGCTCTTTACTGCGTGGTTTAGCGAACATACTCCAGATACTTTGGTTACGCGTAATCAATCACAAATTCGCGAGTTTTTAGCTAAACATGGCGATATCATTCTCAAGCCTTTAGATGGGATGGGCGGCGCGTCTATTTTTAGAGTAAAACAAGATGATGCAAATATTGGCGTGATCTGCGAAACACTTACCGAGCATGGTTCTCGCTATGCGATGGCGCAAAACTATATCCCAGCCATTAAAGACGGTGATAAGCGCGTGTTAGTGGTAGATGGTGAAGTGATGCCATACTGCTTGGCTCGCATTCCACAAGGCGGGGAAACTCGTGGTAATCTCGCGGCAGGTGGCCGTGGTGAAGCAAGACCTATTAGCGAATCGGACCGGAAAATTGCCGAAGCCATTGCCCCAACGTTGAAGGCAAAGGGCCTGATATTCGTTGGCCTAGATATCATTGGCGATAAACTTACCGAAATCAATGTGACCGCACCAACTTGCGTGAAAGAAATTGAAGCGGCGTATGACATTTCAATTATGGATAAGTTTTATGATGCGATCGAGCGAAAACTCGACCATACTAAAAACTAACCATTAAGGGGGTCTGGTTATGAAATCACTCGCTAATCACTTTTTAGTGGCAATGCCCAGCATGGACGACCCTTTTTTCAATCATACGGTAACCTATCTTTGTGAACACAGCGAAGATGGTGCGATGGGGTTGGTGGTAAACCACCCTATCGATATCACCGTGGGCGAATTGCTTGATCAAATTGATATCGATAACGACAAATCTAGCCAAGCGGCTAAGGTAAATATCTACGCCGGTGGGCCTGTTCACACCGACAGAGGTTTTGTACTACATACGCCAAAGTTTGGTTACGCCTCAAGCCAAGAGCTTAGCTCCGAAATTATGATCACCACATCAAAAGATGTTTTAGCCTCTTTAACGTCATCACACTCTCCCGAAGGTTTTATCATCACCTTGGGCTATGCTGGATGGGTAAGTGGTCAACTAGAGAAAGAACTAAAAGAAAACACTTGGTTAGTCGTCGAGGCAGACCCCGAAATCATATTTAATACGCCACCCGAAAAGCGTTGGGAAAAAGCAGTACAAATGCTTGGTATCGACGTTGCACAATTAAGCTCGCAAGCGGGTCATGCGTAACTAGCCTGTCATTTTGAGCTTAGGTTAATAAACGAAGTATTCATGGAAAACAAAAAAGAGAAAGTGCCTAAAGGTAAACGTAGCGTCATCGGGTTTGACTTTGGCACTAAAAGTATCGGCTTGGCTATCGGCCAAGAAATCACTGCAACCGCATCAAGTTTAGGTGCTGTAAAGGCAAATGATGGTATTCCAAATTGGGATGACATCGCCGTATTTATTAACGAATGGCAACCTGATTTATTAGTGGTTGGTCTACCGCTGAATATGGATGGTACCAATCAAGATTTAACATTCAGGGCAAAAAAGTTTGCCAACCGCCTGCATAACCACTTCCGGTTGCCGGTAGAAACACAAGATGAGCGCTTGACGACAGCTGACGCCAGAGCACGCTTATTTGAACAAGGTGGCTATAAGAACCTCGCAAAAGGTAAGGTAGACGGCATGTCCGCTTGTATTATTCTCGAAAGCTACTTTGAAGCAATGTGGGAATAGCCTGACTAACTCTTGGGCCTGTTGAGCTTTATTTTCCACCAAGTGAATTGATATTTATACACGGCGTAGTCGGTGTAGCGATAACACACTAAAAATATCAATCTAGCGCCGACCTTTAATATCAAAAATTCAGTACTGATATTAAAGGTACGGCTAACTGTAAAAGTCCATCATATTTAACGGACTCTCAACGCTTTCAATCACCAGCAGTAAGGCAACTCTTATTCCTCTAAACACTATGGTGAAATCGCCGTTTTTGTACAGCTAGCAAAGCAACTCTAGCCGCGAGTAGGCGTATAAATGACTAGCGAAGCTCCTGTGCAGGGTTTACGACTTGGTACTTATTCAAATCAGGTATTAACCCTGCTTGCTGATACGCGCTAGTGATCCGGCCTTGCTCACGTAGTATTGCAAGGCCTTTTTGTAATGCAGCAAACGCTCGTTCACCTTCTGGGTGAAGCCGAGACACCGCAAAATGTCTGCTGTCGTTTAACAGCACGACTAGATGCTCATTAGCAATGAGCTCAACATCTTCCAAAACAAAGCGATTATCTAGCTTCGGCATAAGCGGCATCAACATAAAGTCGACCCAACCTTTGCTCACCATACGCGCTTGTGACATCCAATCTGGTTCAGCATGAAGCTGTTTAAGCGGAAGTGACTCCAAGGTTTGCCAATCAGTCTGCCACTTAGGGTTCGATACCGAAGTTAGCTGGGTGAGCCCTTGCTCCGCTTGTAGCTGCTTTACTTTTTGATTATCTATCCCGTGATAAATACCAGCAAAATACTGACCTTTTTGAATAACCGGCTCACTGATAAAAAGCAGCCGACCTTTATTTTCAAGGTCTGCTTTCCAATAACTATCAAAGTGAAGTAGTTGTTCCCCTTTTTCAAGCAAATTGGATTCACGAAAACTGACAAAGCCTGGCGTAAAAATAAATGCTTTGTCGAAGCCACCTTTTTGCAAGGCTTGCTGTGCTATCACCATATCGACAACATCACGGCGTAAATACTGGCCACTAAAATCGGTAATTTTTGTGACGTCGCGTTCACCAACAAAACGTTGATAATCTGCTAGGACATCATCTCTAATAAAAACATTAAGTGCTTCGCTGGCATTAAGTACACCAGCAAAGCTCAGCACAAAAGCGAATAGGTAGCTGCGTTTAGTTCTTCGAATCCAACCCATCTACCGTAACCCCTTGTAGGAAGCCCGCACCTTTTTGTTCATTATTTTGCAGCTTGATCATCAAGCGCAGATCGTTTGGCGAGTCAGCATGATGTAGTGCGTCGGCATAGTTGATCCGCTGCTGCTTATAAAGCTCAAACAACGCTTGATCAAAGGTTTGCATGCCCATGTCTTTCGATTTTGCCATTGCCTCTTTAATCGAGCCAATATCGCCTTTTTTAATAAGCTCGGCAACGAGTGGGGAGTTCAGTAACACTTCAATGGCCGCCTCTCGACCTTCGCCTTTTGAAGAAGGCACTAGTTGTTGCGCCACAATAGCGCGCAAGTTCAGCGCCAAATCGTACTTCAATTTATCGTGCTTTTCTTTGGGGACTAAGTGCATGATACGGTCGATGGCTTGGTTAGCATTATTGGCATGTAAAGTTGCAACGCATAAATGCCCCGTTTCAGCAAAACTCAGTGCATACTCCATGGTTTCTTGCGAGCGAATTTCACCAATTAAAATAACATCTGGCGCTTGGCGTAATGAACTTTTTAAGGCAGATTCAAAACTGTCAGTATCAATGCCCACTTCACGCTGAGTAATGATGCTTTTTTGGTGTTGATGCACAAATTCGATGGGATCTTCAATGGTCAAAATATGGCCACGTTGGTTACGATTGCGATAACCGAGCAGTGCAGCAAGCGAGGTTGACTTACCCGTGCCCGTACCGCCCACAAATAACACCAAGCCACGTTTGGACATGATCACATCGGTCAGTACCGACGGCAAACCTAGCTCATTAACATCTGGAATAGCGGTAACGATACGGCGAATAACCATGCCCGCACAATCCCGTTGCCAAAATGCTGAAACACGAAAACGCCCGATATCATTGGCAATCGCAAAGTTGCACTCTTTAGTGTTAAAGAATTCTTGCTTTTGCTTATCGCTCATAATCGAGGTAACAAGATTCAGTGACTGCTCGGCATCTAAGCTTTCTTCACTTAAGGCTCTAAGTTCGCCATCGATTTTGGCGCTCACCGCAAGCCCAGCCGAAACGAATAAGTCGGATGCTTGCTGATTAGCCATCGTTTGCAAAAACGGTTCTATATTCATCGCTACACCACTACCTAATAGCCGCTATTAAACTGATTTTTATCGTGCGCTTTTGCACGCGCATCTTGCTGTGTGATCAAACCACGGTTTAATAAATTTGTAAGACATTGATCCATGGTCTGCATACCGTGCATTGCACCGGTTTGAATTGCCGAATACATCTGTGCAATCTTATCTTCACGAATAAGGTTACGAATAGCGGGGATCCCGAGCATGATTTCATGCGCTGCTATTCGCCCGCCGCCAACTTTTTTCACCAACGTTTGTGAAATCACCGCTTGTAGCGACTCTGACAGCATAGAACGCACCATGTCTTTTTCTTCACCTGGGAACACGTCCACAATACGGTCGATGGTTTTTGGTGCTGAGGTAGTATGCAAAGTACCAAATACTAAGTGACCTGTTTCCGCGGCAGTTAGCGCTAAACGAATGGTCTCAAGATCACGTAATTCACCAACTAAAATAACGTCAGGATCTTCACGGAGTGCACTTCTCAGCGCCGCGTTAAAGCTGTGCGTGTCTCTATGTACTTCACGTTGGTTAATAAGGCTTTGCTTGTTGTTGTGAACAAATTCTATCGGGTCTTCGATGGTTAAAATATGGTGATGTTTGTTGTTATTAATATAATCCACCATCGCAGCCAGCGTGGTTGATTTACCAGAACCTGTCGGGCCGGTTACCAATACTAAGCCACGTGGGTTGTCGGAAATTTTGGTAAAAATGTCTGGTGCCCCCAAATCATCTAAACTCAGCACTTGATTTGGAATGGTACGGAACACCGCAGCTGGACCACGATTTGAATTAAAGGCGTTAACACGAAAACGCGCCAGATTTGGCACTTCGAACGAGAAATCTACCTCAAGGTTTTGCTCATAGTCACGACGTTGATTATCATTCATAATATCGTAGATGAGGCTGCTGACGTCTTTTACTTCTAACGGCGGAATATTCACCCGACGTACGTCCCCGTCAACGCGGATCATAGGGGAAACACCTGAAGAAAGGTGTAAGTCAGATGCTTTGTGTTGAACACTAAAAGCCAATAATTCTGTAATATCCATTTATAACTCCACAATGAGCACTAGTACTATATGGTTACAATAGCAGAACGCTTAGATAACGCCTACGGCAGGATAGAAAAAGCCAAGCAAAACTGTCAATTCAGCGAAACAGTACAATTACTCGCGGTTTCTAAAACCAAACCTATCGCAGATATTGAGGCTGCGATTGCGGCAGGTCAAACCCAATTCGGTGAATCTTACGTACAAGAAGCGGTTGATAAAGTTACCTATTTTAAGCAAAACAAAGCGCTTGAATGGCACTTTATTGGTCCAATCCAGTCCAATAAATCAAGATTAGTCGCCGAAAACTTCCATTGGGTACAAAGCGTGGATAGAGAGAAAATCGCACGCAGGCTAAATGAGCAAAGACCAACAAACTTAAAGCCACTCAAGGTGCTATTGCAGGTCAATATTAGCGGTGATGACAACAAATCAGGTTGTCATCCCAATGAGGTTGATACGCTGGCGCAGTTTATTAATGACTGTCGTCAATTGGAGCTTCGTGGCTTAATGACTATCACAGAGCAAACCGATGATAAACAAAAGCAATTACAATATTTCCAGCAAATGCGCGCTTGCTTTGATAGACTAAAGGACCAATATCAACAGCTAGATACCTTATCGATGGGAATGAGTGGCGATTTAGACACTGCGATTGCAGCAGGTTCCACTATGGTTCGCATTGGTACTGATATTTTTGGCAAACGACAGTGAGGTGAATAACACAATGTCAAACAAGACAATTGCATTTATTGGAACGGGAAATATGAGCTATGCCATTATCGGTGGCATGATCAAAAGTGGCTTTGACGCGCAGTCTATTATTGCCACCAACCGCAATGCAGAGAAACTTGCCAAAGTCGCAGAGCAATTATCGGTAAGAACAACACAAGATAATCTAGAAGCAGTCGCCGCGGCTGACGTCATTGTCTTGTCTGTAAAACCACAGATGATGGCCGAGCTGTGTCAGACCTTTCAAGATGCAGATATTGATATTAGCAATAAACTGTTTATCTCTGTCGCCGCCGGAATTACCGTTGCACGACTGAGAGAAATGCTCGGCCAACCGGTCAAAATGGTGCGCTGTATGCCTAACACGCCATCGTTGCTCGGACGTGGTGTGTCTGGCTTGTATGGCGTAGATATCAGCGATGAAGAAAAAGACTATGTTGAGCAAGTATTTTCATCCACGGGGATTGCCCTGTGGCTTGATGAAGAGTCGAAAATCAACGACGTTATTGCGGTAACGGGTTCGTCTCCAGCGTATTTCTTCTTATTTATGGAAGCCATTGAAGAAAAGGCCAAAGCCCTAGGTTTCAGTCCTGAGGAAGCCAGAAAGCTTGTGCAGCAAACTGCGCTAGGCGCAGCTGAAATGGCATTATCACAACCAGAAATTAGCATCGCTCAGCTACGCGCTAACGTCACCTCTAAAGGTGGCACAACCCACGCAGCCGTTGAGCACTTAAAAGCACAACAATTACCAAAAACCGTAGCGGACGCGATGGATGCATGTATCGCGCGCGCAGAAGCAATGGAAAAAGAAATCTAAAGGTGACCAATGAATGCCATGCAATTTTTAATCGGGATCGTATTTGATCTATTTTTAATGGTCGTATTACTACGATTCTGGTTGCAGCTTGTCAAAGCGGACTTTTATAACCCGCTAAGTCAAGCGGTTGTTAAAGCAACCTCTTTTGCCGTGAACCCACTGAGAAAAATCATTCCGGGTGTAGGCGGTTTAGATCTTGCCTCTTTGGTGCTGGCATTCATTATTGGTTTTGCCAAAATGGCGACGCTGATGGCGTTATTCGGTGGTTACTTTGACGCTTTAGGCGCGCTGATTGGTGGTGCTATTACCGTAGTTAAAGAAGCATTTAGTCTGGTGTTCTGGATCCTTATTATTCGTGCCATTTTAAGTTGGGTAGCGCAAGGCTACAATCCAGTTGCCGCCGTGTTCGAGCAATTAACAGAGCCGATGCTAAGACCTATTCGTAAGGTTATCCCACCACTAGGCGGACTGGACTTATCTATTTTAGTCCTAATTATCGGCATGCAATTTTTGCAGATCCTAATGATGGATTTACTGAGATAGGAGCATCCAAATGAAATCATTTATTATTGCGTTAATGATGCTGCTTGCACCAATCGCATTCGCTCAAGATGAACAAGGCGGCCAATTTAAAGACTTAGGTCCTTGGGAAGTGCATTATATCGCCTTCCCATCCACCTTTGTTCAGCCCACCATTGCAAAAGCGTATGGCTTAATTCGTAGCGGTAACAAAGCGATTGTAAATATCTCGGTCTTGGCCGACAAGCCAGGAAAGCCCGCAGTTAAGGCACGCGTTGCAGGTAGCGCCAAAAACTTACTTGGTAAAACCGTACAGCTAGAGTTTAAAGAAGTCGTGGAAGGTGAGGCAATATACTATCTTGCCCAATTAGATTACGACGATGAAGATATTTTTCGTTTCGACATTGAGATCAGTGAAGGTAAGCAAAGCCGCAAACTCACGTTCTCACAAAAGTTTTATGTAGAGTAGAGAAAATATGTCAAATAAAGTGGTACTTGCCACGGGCAACCAAGGTAAAGTCAAAGAGCTTAGCGCGATGCTAAATCAGTATGACATTGAGGTATTACCGCAAAGTGATTTCAACGTGTCAGAGGTTGCAGAAACCGGCACGACCTTTGTGGAAAACGCCATTATCAAGGCTCGTCATGCAGCTAAGATTTCTGGCTTGCCTGCCATTGCCGATGACTCAGGCCTTGAGGTAGACGCGTTAAACGGCGCACCTGGAGTATATTCAGCGCGTTATGCTGGCGCAAACGCCGACGACCAAAAAAATATTGATCACTTACTCGCAGCGCTTGGTGAACAAACTGAGCGCAGCGCCCGTTTTTGGTGTGTTCTAGTTTATATGCGCCACGCTGACGACCCAACGCCGATTATTTGTCAGGCAAGTTGGGAAGGTGAAATCACCACAACGCAACAAGGCCGAGAAGGGTTTGGTTACGACCCAATCTTTAAGGTACAAGGTTTAGACTGCACATCAGCAGAGCTAACCAAGGAAGAAAAAAACGCAATCAGCCATAGAGGACAGGCACTTAAACAACTCGTCAGTCACTTTCAAGGCCTCGCGTGAAACTACCTCCATTAAGTCTTTATGTGCACGTACCTTGGTGCGTGCAAAAGTGCCCTTACTGTGATTTCAACAGCCATGGTAAAAAGGGCGATATTCCTGAAACGGAATATATTCAACATTTGCTCCACGATATCAAAGCCGATCTTCACTATGTTCAAGGCCGTAAACTCAGTAGTATTTTTATTGGCGGTGGCACCCCCAGCCTGCTTTCAGGTGAAGCGTACCGCTATTTACTCAGTGAAATTGAGGCGCTAATTGGTTTTGAGGATGACATTGAAGTCACTTTAGAAGCGAATCCAGGCACAGTTGAGACCGATCGTTTTAAACATTATGTCGCGGCTGGCATCAATCGTATTTCGATAGGTGTGCAAAGCTTACAACAGGAAAAGCTTACTCAACTTGGTCGTATTCATGGCGAGCAAGAAGCGCTCAATGCCGCTCAAGAAGCGCATCAAGCAGGATTAAATAGCTTTAATCTTGATTTGATGCATGGTCTTCCCAATCAATCGGTTAGCGATGCCTTAAGTGATTTAGAAAAAGCCATTGCGATGGCACCGCCACACCTTTCTTGGTATCAATTAACCATTGAGCCAAATACGCAGTTTGCCTCTAAGCCTCCGGTTTTACCTGAGGATGAAACACTGTGGGACATCCAAGAACAAGGTCAGGCATTACTTGCAGAGCACGGCTACCAGCAATATGAGATCTCAGGCTATGCCAAAGCGGGATTTCAATGTCGACATAACTTGAATTATTGGCAATTTGGCGATTATCTCGGGATCGGCTGTGGTGCACATGGCAAAATCACTTTGCCTGAGCAGCAACAGATCTTAAGAACCGTAAAGGTAAAACACCCTCGCGGCTATATGGATCTGAGTAAACCCTATTTGTATGAGCAATGGCATGTTGCAAACGATGACAGACCATTTGAGTTTTTTATGAATGTATTCCGTTTAAAAACTGCTGCATCAAAACAACAGTTTATTGACTACACTGGTCTTGAACTTAGCGCTATTGCAACGCAAATTGCTGAGGCCGTAGATAAGGGTTTGATTGAGGAAACCAACGATTCATGGCTAGTTACAAATAAAGGCCACCGATACCTCAACGATCTGCTAGAGTTATTTGTTTAATATAGAAATTATGCGGGTGATATTCACTGCAACCCGCATGAAAACCGCCATTCGGCAACATATAATAAAAGGGTATAAAATGCGTAAATTAACCATTTTAGCAGCAGCGGTAAGCGTCGCGCTTTTTGCTGGCTGTCAACAAACCACACACTCTCCAGCACCTGCTCCAAAAGCTGAACAACAAGTCGTAAAAAGTGAAGTAGAAAAGGCAAACGCACTTTTTGAAGCGTCGTTTACCCGTGGCGTAATGCGTAGCCCAGTTTACCAAACTTATATGGGTATCAAACAAGACTACGACAAGTGGGATGACGGCAGCGAAGCGCGCCAACTTGAAGATCTTGAACTGACGAAACAAGACTTAGCTGCGCTTAATGCAATTGATCGCAGTAAGCTAGATGCCAATACGCAAGTGAGCTACGACTTATTCAAGCAAGGTCTTGAAAACACCATTGCTGATTTTAAATGGCGTTATCACTCATATCCGGTAAATCAGATGTATGGTACACACTCAATGGTGCCTGCATTTTTAATCAACCAGCATCAAATTACCGATGTGAAAGATGCCAAAGCCTATATCTCACGTTTAAACGGTGTACCGGCTGTATTTGATCAGCTCATCATTGACTTAAAAGCGCGTGCGGACAAAGGTATTATTGCACCGAAATTCGTTTTCCCTCACGTCATTGAATCAAGTGAAAATATCATCAAAGGTGCACCATTTGCTGCGGGTGACGACTCAACGTTACTGGCTGACTTCAAACGCAAAGTAGCAACACTTGAAATCAGTGAAGACGAGAAATCAGCGCTGGTAAAAGAAGCAACAGACGCGCTAACAACAGCAGTAAAGCCTGCTTATAACAAGTTGATTGGTTACCTACATAAACTTGAGAAAAAAGCAGACAATCGTGATGGTGCATGGAAGTTCCCTAACGGCGAAAAGTTTTATAATAACGCCCTAGCACGTACGACAACCACAGCATTAAGCGCTGAAGAAATTCACGAAATCGGTTTATCTGAAGTGGCGCGTATTCATGACGAAATGCGAGCAATCAAAGAGAAAGTGGGCTTCAAAGGCGATTTAAAAGCCTTTATGGAGTTCATGAAAACCGACAAACAGTTTTACCTTCCAAATACAGAAGCTGGTAAGGCACAATATTTAGCCGAAGCCAAAGCGATGATCGATAATATGAAGTCACGCTTGGATGAGCTGTTTATCGTTAAGCCAAAAGCGGACATGATAGTAAAACGCGTAGAGGCATTCCGCGAAAAATCAGCCGGTAAAGCTTTCTACCAGCAACCTGCGCCTGATGGCTCACGTCCTGGTGTTTACTATGCCAACCTTTACGACATGGAAGCGATGCCGACTTACCAAATGGAAGCCTTGGCTTATCACGAAGGTATTCCGGGTCACCACATGCAGATAGCGATTGCTCAAGAGCTAGAAGATATGCCTAAATTCCGTAAGTTTGGTGGCTACACTGCATACATCGAAGGTTGGGGTTTATATTCTGAGCTTGTACCAAAAGAAATGGGGTTATACGAAGACCCTTATTCAGATTTTGGTCGCTTAGCGATGGAATTATGGCGTGCGTGCCGCTTAGTGGTAGATACGGGGATCCACGCAATGAAGTGGACACGTCAAGAAGGTATTGATTACTACGTAAATAATACACCTAATGCTAAGTCAGACGCAGTGAAGATGGTAGAGCGCCATATTGTTATGCCTTCACAAGCTACAGCGTATAAAGTGGGGATGTTGAAGATCTTAGAACTTCGTGAAGCCGCTAAGAAAGAACTAGGCGATAAGTTTGATATTCGTGAGTTCCACGACGTCGTACTGAAAAATGGCCCAGTTCCACTAAACGTGCTTGAATCATTTGTTGATGAGTGGGTAGCGAGCAAAAAAGGCTAATACCTACTGCCAATGAACCGAATAAAAGCCAGCATGCTCAGTCACGCTGGCTTTTTTACTTTATTTACCTTACATAAGCTGTATTCAGATAAGCAAATCGGTCTAAGAAATAACGGCCGCTAGAGAGCGAGTTGTTATTCCATGCTGAGATTACTTAACCTGAGGTTTGGATAAGGAATGAGCTAACTAATTGCTTTTAAACTCATATTAAATTATTTCCTTATCTAGCCAGAGAGTTTTGGGGATAACCCCGCTCTCGCGTCCTGCTACCGCCCTGGTACCTACATCCTGTAGGCAAGACGAATTTATGCACCAATAGCTAGCTATTGGAAGTGAATTCAACGCAGTTAGCACAAAAACTGGCTGCTAGAAAGGCGTTAATTATCCGAAGCTCAGGTTACTTACTCTTCTGTAAAATTAAACTCTGTTCCGGTTAAAATAATATGCAAGCAGGCACCACCATGCGCAGGGCTTTGCATTTTGATTTCGCCCTTCAACTTTTGTGTTACTAAGTTATACACAATACTCAAGCCAAGCCCTGTCCCCCCCGAAAAACGCTTTGAAGTGACGAAAGGCTCAAAAATAGCAGGCAATAGCTCTTTATCTATTCCCGCGCCGTCATCTTTAAAATAAAAATGGATATAATCATTAATTAACACGGTAGATACCACAATATTTAGCTTTTGCCCGTCAATCTTGGCGTGCTTGATGCAATTGTTAATACTGTACCCAACAACTTGGCTAAACACCGATGGGTAACTGATTAAAGTTAAGTTTTCGGGGATTTCGAGTTCAATGGCATAGTCTTCTTGGTTTAATTCTGATTGGTAACAATCAAAGACATTTTTAACTAAATGCTTAAGGTTGAACGTGCTCTTTTCTTCAAACTCTCGATTCACTGCCACAAGCTTAAAATCATCTACCAGCGAGGCTGTGCGGTGGAGGTTATTTTCTAATAAATATAGCGCGGCTTCTGCCTCAGTAATTAGTGTCGTCAAGGTTTGCCGCTGTAACTTACCAAGTTCAAGTTGCGATTTTAGTGTCGCGACTTGCTCTTTTAAATGAGATTGGCTGGTAATAGCAACACCAAGCGGCGTATTAAGCTCATGAGCAAAGCCACTCACCATATTTCCTAAACTCGCCATTTTGGCTTCTTCGATTAAGCGTTGCTGCGCTGCGCTTAGGCGCGCAAGCAAGGTCTCAATAAATGCTAATAGGTCATCGAGTTGATGAGCAATTTGTGCAATCTCATCGTTACCGTCAATATTCACCCTTAAACTAAAGTCTTCAAGCTTAGCAACTTTTACGAGTACTTTATTGATAGCCAGTATATGCCGTGTGACTTTGCTATTTTGATAATTCAGTAAGATAAGCACAGCAATATTCATCAGTACAATTAAAATGAGGCCATATAAAATGATACTTTCTTTACGTTCTTGCGTAACGGCTTGGGTACGGATTGATACTAGCTCAAACTGGCTTCTTAATTTTTGCTTCTCGGTGAATAGCTCCGCACGTACGCCTTCACCATCGTGCAAACCTAGCTTTCGCAAAATAGCAACATAGCTTGCAAAACCCGCTTCATAACGTTTAAGCAAATTGCTTATCTCTTCACTTAGCCCACTGTCTTTGATTAGTTGCTCAGCATGCATGACGAGTTGTTCATGCTGCTGCAAATAACTTAAGTCTGCTCTTAACAAAAAGTCTTTTTCTCTACGCCTTAATTCCAATATGGCAATTTCCAACTGAGGTATAGCTTTACCAGAAATTCGATCCTGCAAGGCATGAGCGCTACGTCTGAACTCACCATAAATACCTGCATTTTCGTCGTAGCCGAGTTGTTCATGCAAACGGATAAGTTCATCTAGTTTACCAAAGTAGGCTTTTGACAGTTCATCGAGCTGTAATAGCAAAGGCAGCAAGGCCTCTTCATTGGCCATAAAATTAAGCAAGTTACTAAAGCTATCCTGATAGCTGTACTTTAATTGTGGGATGACAGAAACATCATCTTTTTGTGCTCGAATAAGAATATGCTCTTCTTGATCCATGGTTCGTTGTAGAGCGGTTTGCAGCTGAGTAAGTTGTGCAGTAAGGCGAGCACTACGGCTCACTTCGTAATACAAAAACCAGCTGACGAAAATGATCACAATCGCAGAAGTCAACGCGGCAATTTTGAAAAATAGAACTGACTGCTTTAGCTGCACGGCACATTCTCACTTAATTGATACTCTGTAAGCTTAGTATAGTTCTAGTGGGTTTCCTGATTTGTTTCCAAAACCTCACTTTCTTTTTGCTGTCGTTGCGACATATTTTTATCGTAATACATGCTGTGATCGGCGCGAGCCATGAGTTCTGAAACACTATCTTGATTTGCTGAAGGAAAAGCATAACCAACGCTTACTGTCGTTTGAATAGTGTGCCTATCAATTTGTAGCGGTTGCTTTTCAACCTGCTCCTTAATGTTTTTTATAATTGAGTTAACCAAAGCGTCTTCTGATACTCTGTGTAAAATAATAACAAACTCGTCTCCCCCCAATCGCGCGATAAAATCGTACACACGCACTGAATTCATCAAAATTGACGAGACATGAAGCAACAGCTTATCTCCCACTTCATGACCAAACTTATCGTTTACTTGTTTAAAATTATTTAGATCGAGGTTAAGCAGCACAAATGACGGTTGCTCTGAACGACCAAGTAGCGTATTGAGTTGCCTAATCGCATAGCGACGGTTGGGCAACTTAGTTAAATCATCTTGCAACGAGGCGGTATGTGCTAAGTGATACGAACGATAGAGTACTAATAACGAGAGAAACAATATTGAGGCAACAGCAGTAACCAAAATCTGAGCTTGTTGCCTTGCCTCCGCATAGGTGTTCTCGTCTATTTGATAATCAGCCACAAGCTGCCATTCACCAGATGGTAAATTGATTGGGATGACTAAATCTGGTGTTTCAAACAAGGTAGCAGAGCCATAAAAGACATCCCCCTGTTCACCTAGCCCATCTCGACCTCGAATCGCTAAAGTGGCACTGTCCAATTCGTTAATGCCACTATATTCAAGCAGCTTTTGATAATCTAAAACTACACTAATTGCGCCCCAGTAGTTTTCATTCCTCGGATAATCCGAAAATACAGGAAACCTCGCAATCAAGGCTTCACCGCCTTGCACTAGCTGCAATGGACCTGCGATAAATACTTTTTGAGAGGTTCTTGCAATTTCAACAGTGCGAAATTGTTCAGAGTTAGTGCGAAAATCGAAACCGATAGCCGCTCGGTTCCCTTCAACTGGATAGACATGACTAATAATATTATTGGGTGCAAGCCCCACATGACGAATCAGCGTCGACTTTTCAACGGCTTTAGCAACCACATGAGACCAATGCTCAATTGCAAAGTCAGGATCGATTGTAACAAAGGTCGCTAAACTCTCAGCCAGATAGGTGTCCATAAATATGGCGTTTTCAATTTTAGCGCGGACAAGTGAAATGTTAGACCTTACCGTTTCGGTTCTTTCGCTTACTTCCTGAACCACAATAGAGTGAGAAATAAGATTTACCGCGTAGAAAGTCAAACTCCAGAACACGATGGTAAACAACGATAACAGCACTATGGTTTGCTTTTCTACGGTTACCTTCATCGCCTCTCTTGCCTAATAAAATTTAGCTGCTTAAATCTACAATAAACCAATTTAATTACAAAAGCATAGGCAATCTATCAAAAACTGCCAGTTTTGTGAGGAAGTAACTGTCAGTTTAGAATAATGGGTTGAATCGTGGAGGTGGCTTGATTTGTAGCGACGAATAGCACCTGTGATGTGACGCTTGCTTAAATCAATTCGTCGAGATAAGACCAATTCGTTCGTCGAGATAAATCTCGACCTACAATTGAGGCATAAAAAAACCCTTGCTAAAAAGCAAGGGTTTTAAAAAGTGGTACCAGTGGGCGGACTCTTAACCTGTATTAGCGCCACCCGCGTGGCGCCCAAGTCCAGTTGCACAAGGCTGGTCTGTAGAGAGAAACCAATCCACTGAGCCAATTAATCTAATTCGTCGAGATAAATCTCGACCTACAATTCGAGGCATAAAAAAACCCCAACCAATCGGTTAGGGTTATAAAAAGTGGTACCAGTGGGCGGACTTGAACCGCCACGCCCGAAGGCAACGGATTTTGAATCCGTCATGTCTACCAATTCCATCACACTGGCATAATTTTTCTTTCATCTTCTAAAACAAGAGAAAATAAAGAAAAACCACTTTGAGCTCAGGCTTTTTTTATTTGCCTTCGTCTCTATGCATTGCATTATACAAAGGCGATTAAGAACGGCAAGTAATTTTTTTGCAATAAGGCGTTAACTGCTTGTTATTTGCGCACAATCAGTTAAATATTGCCCTAAAGTCAACTTTATTTCTGCTAAAACGGCAAAGACAAGGCGTTGCTAGTCCATTAGTTAACGTAATTCAGTAAACGTTTTACCGGTTTATGTGTAAAATACTCCGCAACCTTGTAATTATGAGAGTTGTTATGTCACATTTTGCTCCAGCGAATTTCAGCCGTCGCTTGGCTTCACTTATATACGACAGCTTAGTGGTCGTCGCGTTCGCAATGCTGACTACCGTGTTATTTTTACTAACCATCAATGCCTTAATTTCATTTAACCTGCTCGCGCTTGGCAATCATGAAGACGTATCGGCGCTGATCCAAGCGGATCCTATCTTATATACACTTAGAGCCATGTTATTGGTGCTGGTTTCGGTGCTGTTTTTTGCCTATTTTTGGACTAAGAGCGGCCAAACTATCGGCATGCGTGCGTGGCGCTTAAAAGTGCAAACCCCCGACGGAGCACTGTTAACTTGGCCAAAAGCAATCGCTCGTAGCCTATGCGCGCTACTTGGACTGGGTAATCTGATAGTATTGTTAGACTTTAAAAAGAAAAGATCGCTTCAGGATATGCTGTGTGGCACTGAGGTAGTGGTACTGAGCAAAGAGGAAAATAAAAAGGTGTATAACAGCTTAGATTAATCTAAGCTTCAAATAGCAGCCTATTCCATTAGCCATGTCCATAAAAAATATAGGCCTCAATATGAGACCTATATTTTTACCTAACTCAAAACGTTAATTTTGTTTCTTCAGCAGATGGATAGCCAATCCAATAAATAACAAGCTCGGCATTAACGCGCCAACCACCGGTGGAACTTGATATACCATCACGATAGGGCCAAAAATTTCATTACTCAGATGAAAAGCTAAGCCTGTTACCACGCCCATAATAATCCGCGCGCCCATGCTCACCGTCCTCAGTGGCCCGAAGATAAATGACAAA
This sequence comes from Pseudoalteromonas sp. BMB, assembly GCF_001709235.1. Taxonomy (NCBI): domain Bacteria; kingdom Pseudomonadati; phylum Pseudomonadota; class Gammaproteobacteria; order Alteromonadales; family Pseudoalteromonadaceae; genus Pseudoalteromonas; species Pseudoalteromonas sp. BMB. The sequence goes on along the minus strand of NZ_MBQA01000161.1, from coordinate 212,188 downwards.
GCCACCAGCAGCATTACCCCAATTGTGAGCGGCTGCATCACCTTACGCCACAGCGCGAGTTCATAGCTACTTGAATCTTGCTCATTTTGCTTTAGATAAGCAAGAAATGACCATAACCCTGTAAAAGACAAAGCATCGGGCTCTATCGACACAACACCTAGCCTGTCTTCACTTAATTCAGACTCGTAAAGCATTGATTTTGAATAATGCGTTGTAATTTGCTGTTGATCGATATGCACTTCTTCCACGTCTTGCAATTGCCAGCCGTTAGAGATGCTTTGCGCCGACTGAGCGCGTACGATTTTTGCCAGTGTTAGTGAGTCATCGAAATAATAAATTGCGATATCTTTAAGCTTACCGTTTTTTTCAACATTACCAATGTTAATAAAATTGCCGCCATCTTTCGCCCAAACACCACGCTGAGCGCTGTAGACTTCACCGCCATAAATTGCTTCGTTTTTTAACCGTTTTGCGGTTTGCTCCGCTTTTGGTGCGCCCCACTCCCCAAGCGCCATCATCAGTAGCGCCAGCACCACTGCCGTTTTCATCACCGACATAATAATTTGAAAACGCGACCACCCAGCCGCTTGCATAACAATTAGTTCACTGCTTGAGGCAAGTGCACCAAGGCCAATCAGACCACCAATCAACGCAGCCATCGGGAAAAATACAACAATATCGCTTGGCATGCTGTAAATGGTATAGAGCATGGCGCCAAGTAAATCATAGCTGCCACGACCAACCGAGCGTAATTGCTCAATAAACTTTATAAGCGTATTGATCCCCACAAAAACTAATAGCGCGAAACCTGTGGTTTGTAAGATGCTACGCCCTAAGTACCAATCTAGCGTCTTCATCATGCCGTCGTCTCCCGTTTCATAAATACCGAGCGAACCCACACACCAAAAGGTCTTCCTTTCGCAATTAAATAAACGCCAATAAAGAGCACACTTAAATGGATCCACCAGAGACCGACTGAGGCTGGTACTTTTTCTTCTGCTAACAGAAACTTGCCTGCATTGAGTAAAATGAAATACCCCAAATATAGCGTAATTGCTGGCACGAGCTTAGCGAACTTGCCTTGTCTTGGGTTAACCACACTCAGTGGTACAGCCAATAGAGTGAGTAACAAAATGGAAATAGGCACCGATAATCGCAACTGAAATTGCGCTTTTGCTTCTGGCGTATCCATTTCAAGTAACTGTAAGCTTGGAATAGCCTCTAATTTGCGGCGCTGGTGTTCAATTTCTTGTTCTTTAATTTGCACTTGGTAAGTACCAAATTCAGTGCGATTAAGTGCTTGGCTGAAGCCATCAGTCTCGTAACGCTTACCTTCATGAAGGAGTAATTGCTGCTCACCACTATCAAGCTCAATCACTTCACCTTTTTGCGCATACACTAAACGAGCGGCTTGATTTGAGTCCTTCTCGGGCAATTGCGCGACAAACACTTTGTCTAATTCGCGGCCTTGTTCGCTAATACCGTGAACAAATACCACCGCTTTTTCATTGCCCGTTTGCTGAAATCTACCGGCTCTGAGAGTAGAAAGCCCCGACTCCGCATCGGCTTGCTCTCTTAATTGGTACTCTTTTTCGCTCGCCCAAGGTGCAATATACATACTCACACAAGCGGCCAGTAATGCAAAAAATACACTAGAGACTAAAGTCACCCTAACCACATACCACTCACTGACCCCGCAGGCGCGCAGTACTGTCATTTCACTGTCGGCGTAGATGCGACTATAGGCTAAAATGATCCCAAGAAAGAGACTAAGCGGTAAAATATAACCGGCCAACTGTGGCAGTTTTAACGCAAGCATAGCAAGTACTAACTTACCCGGTATACTCCCTTCAGACGCTGAGCTCAGAATGAGTACAAACTTTTGTGACAAAAATATTGTCATTAAGGTGAGAAAAACCGCAACCTGAGATTTTAGTACTTCACCCGTTAAATAGCGGAAAATAAGCAATGTTCGTCCCTATAAAACGTCTTGTTTCACTGGAATAGTGGGAAAAATTGAGTAAACTGATTATTTTAGTCACTTTATTATATGTCAATGCGCCGGAATATCCTACCTAAGGTTAAAGCATATTCATGACTTTAATGTAGGAAAGTGTGTTGGCATAAAAAGTTCAAAATGACATGACAAAGACTCAGGAGTCGCAATGGAATTCAGCGTTAAAAGTGGTAGTCCAGAGAAACAGCGTAGTGCATGTATTGTTGTAGGTGTATACGAGCCGCGCCGTCTCTCACCAATTGGTGAACAGCTGGATAAAATAAGCGAAGGCTATATCTCAAATTTACTCAGACGTGGTGATCTTGAAGGCAAACCAGGACAAGTTCTACTTCTTCATCATGTACCAAATGTACTCAGCGAACGCGTTTTGTTAGTGGGTTGTGGTAAGGAAAGAGAGCTCGACGATAAACAATACAAACAAATTATCTCTAAGACCATCAATACGTTAAATGAAACTGGTTCAATGGAAGCGGTATGTTTTCTGACTGAGCAACATGTTAAAGGTCGTGATACTTACTGGAAAGTTCGCCAAGCGGTCGAAACCACGCAAGATTGCCTATATACCTTTAATCAACTAAAAAGCAAAAAGAGTGAGGCTAGACGCCCGCTACGTAAAATCGTCTTTAACGTACCAACGCGCCGTGAATTAACAATCGGTGAAAGCGCGATTGAGCACGGTCTTGCTATCGCCGCTGGTAGTAAGTTGTGTAAAGATGTTGCGAATATGCCACCAAATATCTGCAACCCTCGTTATTTGGGCGAGCAAGCACAACAGTTGGCTGAAGACTTTGATAACGTTACCGTTAACCTTGTTGGTGAACAAGAAATGGAAGAACTAGGTATGCACTCATACCTAGCGGTTGGCCGTGGCAGTCGCAACGAATCAGTGATGTCGGTTATCCACTATAACGGTGGTGACGAAGGCCAAGCACCAATCGTATTCGTGGGTAAAGGCTTAACATTTGACTCGGGTGGTATTTCTATCAAGCCTGGCGAAGCGATGGATGAAATGAAATACGACATGGGCGGAGCCGCAGGCGTACTTGGCTTAATGCGAGCTGTCGTACAAATGCAACTGCCACTTAATGTAATTGGTGTTTTAGCTGGCTGCGAAAATATGCCAGGGGGCGATGCTTACCGTCCGGGCGATATTTTAACCACCATGTCCGGTCAAACCGTTGAAGTACTCAATACGGATGCCGAAGGCCGCTTAGTACTGTGCGATGCGCTAACTTACGTTGAAGCATTCGAGCCAGAAACCGTTGTCGATGTTGCGACATTAACGGGGGCATGTATTGTTGCGCTTGGTAGCCATGCGACAGGTTTATTATCTAACCATAACCCGCTTGCCCATGATTTGCTAAAAGCGTCAGAACAAAGTGGCGACAGAGCGTGGCAACTGCCGCTTTGGGATGATTATCAAGAACAACTTGAAAGCCCATTTGCTGACTTTACGAACTTAGGTGGTCGCGCAGCTGGCACAATTACAGCCGCGTGTTTCTTGTCTAAATTTACGAAAAAGTACAACTGGGCGCATTTAGACATTGCAGGTACTGCATGGCGCAGCGGCAAGAACAAAGGCGCTACAGGTCGTCCTGTGCCTATGCTGATGCAATATTTACTTAACCGCGCCAATATCACGGACGCACAGCAAGACTAATAGTCTAGTCGCGACACTTAACAAGCATAAGTCGCGACATAAAGTCGCTGCTACACAAGGTTAACCCAAACCGTAGCAGCGGGTTTACCCCGCGACATAAAGTCGCAGCTGCAAAAAGTTAATCCAAACCGTAGCAGCGGGTTTACCCCGCGACATAAAGTCGCAGCTACACAAGGTTAATCCAAACCATAGCAGCGGGTTTACCCCGCGACATAAAGTCGCAGCTCACAAGGTTATTCCAAACCGTAGCAGCGGGTTTACCCCGCGACATAAAGTCGCAGCTACACAAGGCAAACCCAAACCGTAGCAGCGGGTTTACCCGCGACATAAAGTCGCAGCTGCAAAAAGTTAATCCAAACCGTAGCAGCGGGTTTACCCCGCGACATAAAGTCGCAGCTCACAAGGTTATTCCAAACCGTAGCAGCGGGTTTACCCCGCGACATAAAGTCGCAGCTACACAAGGTTAATCCAAACCGTAGCAGCGGGTTTACCCCGCGACTATATCCCGCACCAAATTAACACTACAAAGCAACTAAACAACCTCAGCAAGCACTTCCCACCACTTGCCATATTTTATTCTTCTTCTCTTGCTTCTTGATTGATGGTATTGCCTTTATATGGCAGAATACAGGCTTATTTATGTGCATTTAAGTGGCGCTATAATTAGTTTTAAACTAAGCCGCGCATACTGATTTTCTTCGTCTACGCTATCACGGTAAACAAGATTACAGATATTGAGCTGCTGTGGAGCCTGTGGCAAACCTCAGTACTCCTCGCAATTGGTATTATTATCATGACTATCAAAGCGCGCTTTTACGTGTTAAAACAAAACGATGAGCCGGGGATTAGCGTTCCGGCTCATTTTGATCTGGCAGCACAAACTGCGGCGAGCTTATATCAAGCTGGACACCGTATCTTTGTTAACGTCGATAATACTGACGACGCTCATTTATTCGATGAGCACCTTTGGTGTTTTGACGCAGACAGGTTTGTGCCCCACAACTTACAAGGCGAAGGCCCCAAAGGCGGCGCACCGGTGGAAATTGGCACTATGCCTCCTGCTGCTCGTCGCCCCGTGCTTATTAATCTAGCTCGGGTCGTCCCTGACTTTATTCGTCGCTTTGAACAGGTGATAGATTTTGTGCCTGTTGAAGCCAGCGCTAAGCAAGCCGCACGAGAACGCTTTAAGCAACTTCGTGCACTTGGCGCAACAATTTCCACTGAAGACATTGAGAAATAGCATTTTTAGGGTTCTGTGTAATGGATAAAACCTACAATCCACAAGATATTGAACAGTCTTTGTATCAAGACTGGGAGTCAAATGGCTACTTTAAGCCATCAGGCAATGGTGACGCATACTCGATTATGATCCCACCGCCGAATGTCACAGGTAGTCTACACATGGGCCACGCGTTCCAAGACACTATCATGGACACTTTGATCCGCTATCAGCGTATGAAGGGCAAAAACACGCTATGGCAAGTGGGTACTGACCACGCCGGTATCGCCACTCAGATGGTTGTTGAGCGTAAGCTTGCAGCCGAAGAAGGTAAATCACGCCATGATTTAGGCCGTGACGAATTCATCAATAAAATCTGGGAATGGAAAGAGCAATCAGGTGGCACAATCACCAAACAGTTACGTCGTTTAGGTGCGTCTGTAGATTGGGATAGAGAACGTTTTACGATGGATGACGGCCTGTCTGAAGCTGTAAAAGAAGTATTCGTTCGCCTATATCAAGACGACTTAATCTACCGTGGTAAGCGTCTAGTTAACTGGGATCCTAAATTACACACTGCGATTTCTGATTTAGAAGTTGAGAATAAAGACAAGCAGGGCCATATGTGGAATTTGCGCTATCCACTTGCGGATGGCGTAACCACTAAAGATGGTAAAGACTACATTATCGTAGCAACCACTCGTCCAGAAACCATGCTTGGTGACACTGGTGTTGCAGTAAACCCGGATGATGAACGTTACCAAGACTTAATTGGTAAAGAAATTCTACTTCCTATTGTCAACCGTCGCATTCCTATCGTTGCTGATGAACATGCAGATATGGAAAAAGGCACGGGCTGCGTAAAAATCACGCCAGCACACGACTTTAACGATAACGAAGTTGGTAAGCGCCATGAGCTGCCAATGATCAACGTGTTCAACAAAGACGCGGCTGTTCTGAATACGGGTGAGTGCTTTACTTTTGATGGTAAGCCACTTGAAGCGATGGATGCACCAATTCCAGAGCGTTTCCACGGCCTTGACCGTTTCGATGCGCGTAAGCAAATTGTTGACGAGTTTGAGCAGCTTGGTCTACTTGAGAAAATCGACGATCACAGTCTAACCGTTCCTTACGGCGACCGCTCTGGCGTAGTAATCGAGCCACTACTTACCGATCAGTGGTATGTTCGCGTTGCACCTCTTGCAGAGCCTGCTGTAAAGGCGGTAGAAGATGGCGATATTCAATTTGTACCTAAGCAATACGAGAACATGTACTTCTCTTGGATGCGTGATGTTCAAGACTGGTGTATTTCCCGTCAACTTTGGTGGGGCCACAGGATCCCGGCATGGTATGACAACGAAGGTAATGTATATGTTGGTCGTGACGAAGCAGAAGTTCGTCAAAACCATAACCTTGATGCAAATGTGGCGCTGACCCAAGATGAAGACGTACTAGACACTTGGTTCTCTTCTGCACTGTGGACCTTCTCAACGTTAGGTTGGCCTGAAAATACGGAAGATCTAAAGGTATTCCACCCTTCGGATACCTTGGTTACTGGTTTCGACATTATCTTCTTCTGGGTAGCTCGCATGATCATGATGACCATGCATTTCATCAAAGATGAAGATGGTAAACCTCAAGTTCCATTTAAGACCGTTTATGTGACTGGCCTTATTCGCGATGAAAATGGCGATAAGATGTCTAAGTCAAAGGGGAACGTGTTAGATCCACTAGACATGATTGACGGTATCGATCTTGAGAGCCTAGTGACTAAACGTACTGGCAACATGATGCAACCACAGCTTGCGGCAAAAATCGAGAAGAATACGCGCAAAACATTTGTCGATGGTATTGAAGCACACGGTACTGATGCATTGCGTTTCACTCTTGCAGCAATGGCGTCAACGGGACGTGATATCAACTGGGATATGAACCGTCTTGAAGGTTACCGTAACTTCTGTAACAAGCTTTGGAATGCTAGCCGTTATGTATTGATGAACACAGAAGAACAAGACTGTGGCTTCAACGATAACGAAAAAGTGTATTCTCTAGCGGATCGTTGGATTTTAGGCCAATTCCAAAATACAGTTAAGGTGTTCTCTGAGCACTTGGATAACTATCGCTTTGACCTTGCGGCAAACACTATTTATGAGTTCACATGGAACCAATTCTGCGACTGGTATCTAGAGCTAACTAAGCCAATTCTATTTAAAGGCAATGAAGCGCAGCAGCGTGGTACACGCCATACGCTTATCACTGTATTGGAAGGCTTACTTCGTTTGATGCACCCACTAATGCCTTATATTACAGAGACAATTTGGCAACGTGTAGCACCAATCGCAGGTGTCGAAGCGAAGACAATTATGCTTGAAGCGTTCCCAGTATTCGACGAAAGCAAAGTTGATGCGCAAGCGATGGCAGACCTTGAGTGGGTGAAGCAGTTTATTATTGCTATCCGTAACATTCGTGGTGAAATGGACATCAGTCCAAGCAAGCCGCTAAACGTGTTACTTACTGGTGCAAGCGAAGATGACAAACGTCGTCTAGAAGAAAACCAAGCTTTCTTAAGCGCTCTGGCAAAACTGGAAACGGTAGATTTGCTTGCAAGCAAAGACGAAGCACCAGCTTGTGCGACTGCGTTTATCGGCGACCTTGAAATCATGATCCCAATGGCAGGTCTGATTGATGTAGAAGCAGAACTTGCGCGTATTGCTAAGCAGCTTGAAAAAGCAGAAAAAGGTCTTGAGCAGGTTGAAAAGAAACTCGCAAACGAAAAGTTTGTGAGTAACGCACCTGAAGCAGTACTTGCTAAAGAGAAAGCAAAATTAGCTGAGTTTAGCGATGCAAAAACTAAGCTACTTGAACAAAAAGCAAAGATAGAAAGCTTGTAATCGCTTTCTATCTTGACTGGTTTCATACATTTTAAAGAATTAAAAAAGCCGCATATTGCGGCTTTTTTAATGAGTAAATCATACCAATTTACTGTTGCTCAAATAGGCTATCGGTACTTAACCCTTCGTGTTGTAAAATGTCTTTTAAGCGTCTCAACGCCTCAACTTGAATTTGTCTTACTCGCTCTCTCGTTAGCCCGATTTCGCGGCCAACATCCTCAAGCGTAGATGGCTCATAACCAAGCAAACCAAAGCGTCTCGCGAGCACTTCTCGCTGTTTTGGGTTTAACTCTCCAAGCCAATCAACAATGTGTTTGTTAATATCGTTGCTCTGCACTTCGGTTTCTGGACCACCGCCCTTTTCATCCGCGATAATATCGAGCAGTGCTTTGTCATTTTCACCACCGATAGGCGTATCAACCGAAGTGATCCTTTCGTTTAGACGGAGCATCTTACTGACTTCTTCGACGGGTTTGTCGAGACATTCAGCGATTTCTTCTGCGGTAGGTTCATGGTCCAGCTTTTGCGTCAATTCACGTGCTGTACGTAGGTAAACATTGAGCTCTTTGACAACATGAATAGGCAAACGAATGGTACGAGTTTGGTTCATGATCGCACGTTCGATAGTTTGACGGATCCACCAAGTTGCATATGTAGAAAATCTAAATCCACGCTCTGGATCAAACTTTTCCACCGCTCGGATCAAGCCTAAGTTACCTTCTTCAATGAGGTCAAGTAATGCCAAACCACGGTTGTTATAACGACGAGCGATTTTAACCACTAATCTCAAGTTACTCTCTATCATCCGTTTACGTGAGGCTTCGCACCCCTTTAACGCTTTACGCGCAAAGTAAACTTCTTCTTCTGCACTGAGCAGTGGGGAAAATCCAATTTCACCTAAATAGAGTTGAGTAGCATCTAAGTTTTTAACCACTTCTTCTTTGGCAAAAACTTCTTCGTCGTCTTCGAGGTCTTCAAGTAATTCGTCTTTCGGTTCGTCAATATTATCATCTTCGAACTTGTCTAACTCTGGAGTAGATTTTGTAGGTAATTTTGCAGTGTGAGCCATAAGTATTCTCCCCAAGCGAATAAAAGTAAGGGTACTCGAACCAATCGATGTACTCGCATTACTTTATGGCAAGTATTTTGCCGGGTTTACAGCTTGACCTTTAAAACGGATCTCAAACCTAAGCGCCGTCTTAGAAGCATCTGTACTACCCATTTCGGCAATTTTTTCCCCAACTTTAACTTTTTGCTGTTCTCTGACGAGTAACTTAGCGTTGTGGGCATACGCACTTAGATAATCATCCGTATGTTTCAGAATGATTAAATTACCATACCCACGCAACGCACTCCCTGCATATACAACTACACCGCCAGCAGCAGCCTTAACTGAAGTACCTGGTTTATTAGAGATCTCCAATCCCTTATAACCATTCTCTTTAACAGAGAAATGACGAGTCACTTTGCCTTCAGCAGGCCATTTCCATAGTACCTTATTATTATACAAAGCCTTGGTACTACTAGATTTTTGTGTGGCTTGTCTTTGAACATACTCTCGTTGATTTGGCTTATCAAGCTCTTTTTTGGGGGTTTTGTTACTTTTTTGTTTTAAAGACTGAGACTTGTGGTTTACTTTCGTGTATTTTATGTTCTTTTTGTTTTTATTTTTGGGATATTCTAGACGAATGATCTGATTGGGGTAGATCGTGTACGGAGGCTTAATTTTATTGATTTGCGCGAGCGTTCTTACATCTTTGTTAGCGCTAAATGCAATTGCAAATAAAGTATCGCCTTTTTTTACTTTGTAACTGCTTCCGTTAATATTAATTTTATGTGACGGAGTGGTCTTACCAGAGTGCAAAGTTGTGACAGGCGCAGGCGTATGATTCGATGAGCAGGCAACAAGCAGGCCGCTTAAACAAATCGATATGATGACCTGAGACTTGTACATTACTTATATTTTCCAGTGCTACTATCAACGACTATCATATCAATCTAACTTAATTTTGCTTGGTTTTCACATTCTACTGGAAAAAATAGTTATATTTTATGGAGTTGTTTGTAAAGCTACAAAATTAACCGACTTCGCCAGCGACTAAAGGCACAAAGCGTACAGGTGCGAGGGCGTGACGAATAAACTGCTCACCTTGTTTAACAAACAAGGTGAGTGTTTGCGCTTCAACCCCGATGGGAATGACCATAGCACCGCCATCTTCTAGTTGCGCCAATAGCTCATCTGGCACTGATTGTGCTGCGGCAGTAACAATGATCCCTGCAAAAGGCGCTTTTGAAGCCCAGCCTTTCCAACCGTCTCCATGTTTCATCGTCACATTATATAAATCCAGCAAATGCAGCCTTCTGCGCGCTTGCCACTGCAGTGACTTGATCCGTTCAATGCTAAAGACCTGTTCAAACACTTGCGCGAGTACTGCGGTCTGATAACCAGAGCCCGTCCCCACTTCCAAAATACGCCCTTTAACACCTACTTGTTTTAACACTTCGGTCATTTTTGCAACGATAAAAGGTTGCGATATTGTTTGTCCTTGTCCGATAGGAAGAGCTGTATTTTCATATGACTTATGTTTAAGCACTTCATCGACAAACATATGTCTAGGCGTGTTAGCGATGGCGTTAAGTACCACTTCATCCTCTACGCCTTGCTGTTTTAGCAGTTCCACTAGCGCATTAGCGCTGCCCTGATAATTACTCAGCACATACGCCTCTTAAGATAACCAGCTCGCCACAGCATCTAAGCTCTCGTAAGCCGTCATATCCACCTTGAGTGGTGTGATAGCGGCATAACCGTTGTTTACAGCATGAAAATCCGTGCCTTCACCAGCGTCACTTTCATGACCTAAGGTGCCATACCAGTACACACTTCGGCCCCATGGGTCGATTTGTTCAGTCATGGTATCCGCTTTATGACGTGAGCCTAGTCGAGTGACTTTAATCCCTTTTAAGTCACTTAATGGAATATCAGGGACGTTGATATTAATGATTTGGTCTTTTGGTAGCGGATGGTTTGCAAGCTTTTTAATGATCTCTACCGTGACATGTGCTGCAGTTTCATAATGGGCTTCATTTTTAGAGCAAAGAGAAACGGCAATCGCAGGTAAGCCCACATGTCGACCTTCAGTGGCCGCCGCAACAGTGCCGGAGTACAGCGTATCATCGCCAAGGTTAGCGCCATTGTTGATCCCTGCAACGACTAAATCCGGCAATTCATCCATCAGTTTGTTCACTCCAAGGTGAACACAGTCGGTTGGCGTGCCATTCACGGAGATAAAACCATTATCTAGCGTAGTTGCTCTGAGCGGGTTTAATAAGGTTAACGAGTTACTCGCACCGCTACAGTTTCTATCTGGACCAATAACGGTTACGTCTGCGATTTGTGATAACGCTTGATACAAGATAGCAATGCCCTTGGCGTGAACACCATCGTCATTACTCAATAGGATCTTCATATTTCACCTCTTTTTCTTGTTAGACAATGAGTATCTCACTGCTGTATCGACTCTTCATGTTTATTAAACTTTTTACTGGCATCTTTATGATTAACAAGCTCTCTGAGCAGCGCCGTGGCAAAAGTTCCTTTTGGTAAACTAAATTCAAGGGTGAGCGTACTGTCGTCAGCCATACTCACCTTAAGCGCTTCGGGTATTAATCTAAGCGCTCTACGCTCATTTTTCATCCCAAATTCAGCCAATCCTTCGTGCCATTTAGCGAAAGGAGCCAACCATTCACGCTCTTGCGGCAATAAGCCCTTTTCACCTTTACCAACCAATGGCGCCGAAAGCAGAATGTCGCCATTCAGTAACCGCTCGATGAGCTCGCAATCAATCTCTGAGTCAAAAAAGGCGTTACTACCGCTCAGTAAAAAGATTTCACGGTGCCAAGTCGTTGCCAAACCATGCTCTGCCACGCGGCGACTGACGACTTCGTTGAACAGATGAGAGCGAGCGGCTGAAAGCACTAGCCCTCGGAGCTTTTTATCGCGGATCTTTTCACCGTCAAATAACCTATCTGCCATGGCTAAGTTGTGGCCATCATGACCAAAACGTTGTTCTCCAAAATAATTAGGAACCCCTTGGCGTACGGCATTAATACGCGAAAGAATATCAAGTGGAGCAGTCACGTTTCTGAGGGTAATGGCAAAGCGATTGCCCTTGTGACAACCTGTTTTTAACTTTCGATTGTGCCGTATTTGCTGCACCACAAAAATAGAGTCACTATTTAATGCACTAAAGTCTACCGACTTTTTAATTGGCACCGGCACGCTAAACCACTGCGTACATACGCCGTGTCTGTCTTTAATTCCTGCATAGCTGACATCTCGCGGTGAAATTTGGGCAAATTCTGCAAGCTTTTTAGCGACAAATGCAGTGTTTTCTCCCTTTTTTATGATCTGCAAGCAAACGTGCTCACCTTCGCCAGTAAAAGGAATATCTAAAATTTCTTCGACTCTAAAGTCTTCTGGTTGTGACTTATAATCGCCGTCAGATAACGGTTTGCCATAAAGATAGTTGAGTGTCTTCATGCTTTTACCAATAGCACCACAGCATGGCTTGAGATCCCTTCCTTACGTCCCTCAAAACCCAGTTTTTCAGTGGTAGTCGCTTTAACATTAACTTGGTCTAGCTGCGCTTCACAGTCCGCAGCAAGGTTAGTGCGCATCGCATCAATATGTGGTCGCATCTTTGGTGCTTGTGCGACAATCGTGACGTCGATATTGCCTATTTGATAGCCAAGCGTTTTCACTTGTTCCATCACGCGGCGTAATAAAATACGACTGTCGATATTTTCAAATTCACTCGCGGTATCAGGAAAGTACTTACCAATATCTCCCAACGCAAGCGCTCCCAACAAGGCATCACACAAAGCATGGATTGCCACATCACCATCAGAGTGAGCAATAAAGCCCTGTTTGTAAGGAATTTTTTCCCCACAAATAGTCAATGGGCCAGCTCCACCAAATTTATGAACATCAAATCCGTGGCCAATTCTAATCATGCTGTTTACCTTGTTGTTGAATTATAAACTCCGCTAGAGGTAAATCCTCCGGCGTCGTGATCTTAATGTTATCCGTACGCGCGGCAATGAGTTGGACTGGCTGATTTTGTAATTCCATCGCTGATGCTTCATCTGTGATATTTGCACCTTGAGAAAGTCCAAGCTCCAATGCCGCCAATAACTCTTCATACCTAAACATTTGAGGCGTAAAAGCCAGCCATAACGACGCTCTAGGTACGGTCTCCTGTACCAACTCCGCACCGCGTTTGATGGTATCTTTAACCTTGGCAGCCAGTATGCCACCTTGCTGTTGATTAATACATTGTGAAATCAGCTGATGAATATCGTCCAGCGCAACTAAAGGTCGAGCTGCATCATGAACTAACACCCAGTCAGGGCGACTTGGTGCCAATGCTTTTAGCGCCAATAAAACGGAGTCGGCACGTTCTTGTCCACCTTCGCAGTGGCTAAAACGACTATCAGGCAGCAACGCCGATGAAAAATATCCATCTTCTTTGGAAACGGCGACCATAAATTGACTGACGCACTCAAGTCCGGCTAGTTTTTCTAGTGTGTGTACTAAAATTGGTTTACCTAATAGTGGAATATATTGTTTAGGCATCTGCGCCTGCATACGACTGCCAACCCCAGCTGCGGGGATGACGACTGCAAGTTTATCGTTTCTTTTCATGAGGTACTTTCGGTAATACACGGATAAAAGTTTCGCCAGGCTTAATCATGCCGAGCTCATGACGAGCACGCTCCTCAACCCCTTCAAGGCCGAGCTTTAAATCGTCGATATCCGCTTTTAATAATTTATTTCGTTTACTGAGATTGGCATTGGTTTCTTGGTGCGATTTAACCACGGATTTTATCCGAGTGTAGTCCTCCACGCCGTTGTGGCCGAACCAAAGTCTGTACTGAATAAATAGCGCTAAAACCAACAGCGCTAACTGAAAAAATCGCATTGCTTAATCCAAACTTCTGTTTTTTGAGTCGATTAGGATCGTTGACTCGTTTTTGTTTTTTGTACTTGTGGCCAATTAATTGAACTGGCAAGTAACATTTCTCTTAGCGTCAGCCTTCTCGGTACTACCGCTTTGCCAAAATACCAAGTATGGCCACAACAAGCCGCTGTCATTAACACTTTTGTTGGTTTTAGCAATTGTACACGCGCTTCGTCGCTTGCTTGTAAGCTATTGCCATTAACACTAAACCAGCCAAATTGGTTGCAGTGCAATTTGTCAGCCTCACCCACTTGGTCAACACTGTCGAGCCTCACGGTTGTCCCCGTCGAGTCTGCATATAGCACAGGAACCACCAGCCCCACTTTCACCTTAGTGGTAAAAAATGCTGCGTTGGCAGCGTCATCACATTTAGGCTGTGATTTTTGCTTTGCTAACCAACAACCATTGAAACTATCTAGCTCAAGCGGGACGTCACCATGAATAATATGTGTGGCCGCGCGCTCAACATAATACGGCAGGCTGTTTAACAAACGCTGAAGGCGAGTATGATCTGAGAGTTCAGCAAGTTTCGGCAACTCTCTGGCATAAAATACGTTTACAAGCTCGGCAAATACAAGGCGAGATGCTTCGTCATACCAGATTGTATTTTGCTGTTGCTCCAAAACGCCTCCCGTCAATGCAATCTACTTTAGTAGACTGGTGTACATCCTTTATACACTAGCCATGTTTCAAATCAAAGCAAACTGCTCAGTTGTACTTGCTTACGGCTTGGTTCCTAATTTTGCTTGCCCCTCAGCCATAAATTGTACTACCGAACTGCGTTTTTTTCCTATTAAGAAACTACCGTCAGTCAAAAACATAAAGTTCTGCCAACATCGCTTAAACACGTCAAAACGGGTTTCGATCACATCATCTCGAGAGAGACAAAAATACACGGTGGTATTAGCTTGCCAATCAAGAAATTGCTCGATAGTTTCAGGAAACGCTTCTCCTGCTTCCCACGGCTGCTCCCAATTGAGGGTTTCTTGCCATGAGTCCGCTTTACCAACCCAATCTGTTTTATCAAAAAAATCAGGGTGATCTTTTTCGTTGCTTACCATAGTGCTCCAAAGCACCGCAGCGCGCGCCGCTGACATTGGTTTTATCAATGCCAGGTCGGATTCTTCGATTGGAAGATCTTTATGTTTGAAAACCCAAGCTTTCTTATAATCGTCCAGCGCAATATAATTCATCTTTAAACACCTTCAGTCTTAATGGCACGGATTATAACATTTCAGTCCGTCACGTACGGCTTTTATTTTTTGGAGCTTGAATTAGTGGATATCACACCTGGAATTTACCGCCACTACAAAGGAAAATTATATCGAGTGCACGCCTTGGCAACGCACAGTGAAACGCAAGAGAAGCAAGTGGTTTATCAAACCCTATATGGAGATATGAGCTTTTGGGTTCGACCACTTGAAATGTTTTTAGAAGACGTTATGGTCGAAGGCGAAGCGGTGCCTCGCTTCACCTTAATCGAAACCGAAGCAGGGTTGGCAGCGAAAAGCTGATTGTGGCAAGATGAGCCTATCTCATCTGACCACAAGAAGTTGAATTATGTTTAAAGGTACTGATCAATATATTGCTACCTCTGCTCTACAACAGGCCGTGAATGCGGCCATCGTTTTAGAAAAACCACTCCTGATTAAAGGTGAGCCAGGCACAGGCAAGACCTTACTCGCCGAAGAACTGGCAAAAAGTTTAGATACCGAACTAATCCAATGGCATATAAAGTCAACAACCAAAGCCCAGCAAGGCCTGTACGAATACGATGCGGTCTCGCGTTTACGCGATAGTCAACTTGGCGATCCTCGCGTTAATGACGTTGGCAATTACATCATCAAAGGTAAGCTGTGGCAGGCATTTACCGCCACAAAGCGCCCCGTTCTGCTGATTGATGAAATCGACAAAGCCGATATTGAGTTTCCCAATGATCTACTGTTAGAACTCGATAAAATGGAGTTTCATGTCTACGAAACTAATGAGCAAGTAAAGGCAAAGGTGCGCCCCATCGTTATTATCACTTCAAACAATGAAAAAGAGCTACCAGATGCCTTTTTACGCCGCTGCTTTTTCCACTACATCGACTTTCCGAGCAAAGAAGAGATGCAGCAGATTGTAGACGTGCATTTTCCACATATTAAAGCAAATTTAGTACAACGAGCACTCGAAAGCTTTTTCCAATTACGCGACGCACCAAACCTAAAGAAAAAGCCAAGCACGAGTGAATTACTCGACTGGCTAAAACTATTATTAGCGGAAGATATTTCCCCTGAGGCGTTGCATGACAAATCTAACCAAGGTGGCCTAATGCCGTTATTTGGTGCACTACTTAAAAACGAGCAAGATGTTTCTTTGGTTGAGAAGCTCGCCTTTATGAGCCGCCGCTGATCATGCTCATCGATTTTGTACTCACCCTTAGACGTTACGGTATCAAAGCGAGCCTGCGCGAATTACTAGATTGTTTAGAGGCGCTGGATAAAGAAGTTTGCTTTGCCGATCTGGACGGCTTTTACTTTTTGGCAAAAACTATCTTCGTGAAAGATGAAACCTTGTTTGATAAATTCGACCGTGCGTTTGCTGATTATTTTGAGGGGATAGAATCAATAGACCTCTTCTCACAACTTCAACAGCAGCAATTACCAGAGGATTGGTTGCGTAAAGAGTTTGAGAAGTCGTTGTCTGAAGAAGAAAAAGCCAAACTTAACGCCATGGGTGGACTCGATAAGCTCCTTGAAACGTTAAAAGCACGCTTAGCAGAGCAACAAAAACGTCACGCAGGCGGTAATAAATGGGTTGGTACAGGTGGCACTTCGCCTTTTGGCGCTTACGGCTATAATCCTGAAGGGATCCGCATTGGCCAAGATGGAAACCGTCATCGCCGAGCAGTAAAGGTCTGGGATAAAAGGCAATACCGTAATCTCGATAGCAATACTGACATCAGCAGCCGCAATATAAAGCTTGCACTCAAGCAATTGCGTAAATTTGCGCGCAGTGGAGCAAGCGATCAGCTCGACCTTAATGAAACCATTCGCGCTACCGCAAGACAAGGCGGCATGCTGGATGTGAAAATGGCTCCTGAGCGACATAACTCAGTGAAGGTATTGATGCTGTTTGATATTGGCGGCTCTATGGATGACCATATCCAGCTTTGTGAACAACTCTTCAGTGCCGCACACTGTGAATTTAAGCACCTTGAGTTTTTTTACTTTCATAATTGTGTGTACGAACATGTTTGGCACGATAATGACCGTCGTGACAGCGAATTGCTTGATACTTATCAGCTAATTAACCGATACGGCTCAGACTATCGACTAATATTTGTTGGTGACGCGACAATGGGCCCCTATGAAATCATCTATCCCGGCGGTAGTGTAGAGCATTGGAATCAAGAAGCAGGAGCTACTTGGCTGAATCGTTTAACCAATCACTTTAGTAAGGTGGCTTGGCTTAACCCTCAGCCGCAAAGCTATTGGTCTTATTACCATTCGATAGAGCTAATAAATCAATTAATGCAAGACAGAATGTATCCGCTAACAATAGAGGGATTAAGTCAGGCGTTTAAAGAGTTAAGCTAAAGCAGTGCTGCTTGCAAGGTAAGCACCTTGCAAGCAATGATGCGAAGTTAGTCATTCGCTTCGATAGGTTCTAGTTGTAGTTTTGAAGCAATCAATACGGCTTGAGTACGGTTATAGACACCCAACTTTCTGAAGATAGCGGTGATATGTGCTTTCACCGTTGCCTCTGAAATATTTAGCTCGTAGGCAATTTGCTTATTCAGCAAGCCTTCGTGTAAATATTGCAGCACTTTATATTGCTGCGGCGTGAGCGAGGCCACTTGTTGGGCAAGCTCTTTGTCTTCCCCTTCAAGTTCAGCCACTTTGTCTTTCATGCCTTCAGGCAACCACGTGTCACCTTCGAGCACTTGCTCTATGGCTTCGGTAATTTGTTCTACTGACGCCGCTTTTGGGATAAAACCCATCGCGCCGTATCCCATCACTTTAGAAATGATAGAAAGGTCTTCGCTTCCCGAAACCACAACAACTGGAAGACTTGGGTGATCCTCACGGATCCGAATTAGTCCATATAAATCACCATTGCCCGGCATATGTAAATCGAGCAGGAGTAGGTCTAGTTCTTCTTGTTGTTGTAAGACCGAGAGCGTAGTGTCAAAGTTTTCAGATTCGAATACCTCTAATCCTTCAAACTGCGCTTTTAGAGCCCCCTTAAGCGCCTCTCGAAATAGAGGATGATCATCCGCGATTAAAAACTGATACATGCTATGCTCCTAAAAAATCGGCTGTTATCGTAAAGATAACAGCCGTTATAGTATGTTTATATTAGGTCGCAATTCAAGTTATTCAGTTAACGATTCAATCTATTCTCGATTAATTCATCAACCACACTTGGATCGGCAAGTGTAGAAGTATCCCCTAACTGTTGATACTCGTTGGCTGCAATCTTACGCAAAATACGGCGCATGATTTTACCAGAACGGGTTTTAGGTAAACCTGGAGACCATTGGATCATGTCAGGGGTTGCAATCGGGCTTAGCTCTTTACGCACCCAATTTCTCACCTCTTTAGTTAACTCGTCAGATACCGTTACCCCTTCATTTGGCGTGATATAGACATAGATCCCTTGGCCTTTAATGTCGTGCGGATAGCCTACCACAGCCGCTTCAGCAACCGCTTCGTGAGCGACTAACGCACTTTCGATTTCAGCAGTACCGAGGCGGTGACCTGAAACGTTAAGTACATCATCCACGCGACCGGTGATCCAGTAGTAACCGTCTTCATCACGGCGACAACCATCGCCCGTGAAATATACGCCCGGATAAGCCGAGAAGTACGTTTGTTCAAAGCGCTCATGGTCGCCATAAACCGTACGGGCTTGTGAAGGCCAACTATCCAAAATCACCAGATTACCTTCGGTCGCGCCTGTCAGCGTATTACCTTCCGCGTCAAATAGTGCAGGAGCAATACCAAAGAATGGACGGGTCGCAGAACCCGGCTTAAGTGCAGTAGCGCCAGGTAGTGGCGTGATCATGATGCCGCCCGTTTCGGTTTGCCACCAAGTATCTACGATAGGACAGTCACTATTCCCAATTTGCTCATAATACCAAGACCAAGCCTCTGGATTAATTGGCTCACCGACCGAACCCAAAATACGTAAACTGTCACGCTTAGAACTTGCTGTCGGCTCGTCACCTTTTGCCATCAAAGCACGGATCGCGGTAGGTGCAGTATAGAGAATAGTAACACCATGTTTATCAACGATTTCACCCATGCGACCAGACGTCGGATAGGTCGGCACGCCTTCGAATACAACTTGAGTACAACCATTTACTAGTGGACCATAAGCAATATAACTGTGACCCGTGATCCAGCCCACATCCGCGCTACACCAGTAAATATCATCTTCTTGAAGGTCGAATACATACTCATGGGTCATTGATGCATACACTAGGTATCCACCCGTAGTATGCACTACCCCTTTCGGCTGACCGGTAGAGCCCGAGGTATAAAGAATAAAGAGCGGATCTTCCGCATTCATCATTTCAGGTTCACATTCGGCAGGTTTATCAGCAACTAATTCATGCCACCAGACATCGTGAGCATTCCATTCAACATCGCCTCCTGTTAATTGGTGTACAACCACATGCTCGATAGTGGTGACGCCAGCTTGCGCTACCGCTTCATCAACATTTGCCTTAAGCGGCACACAATTACCACCGCGACGACCTTCATCTGAGGTGATGACAACTTTGGCGCCAGAATCTTTAATGCGATCTGCAATCGCTGAAGGTGAAAAGCCCCCAAACACAACGGAATGGATAGCACCGATTCTTGCACAGGCCTGCATGGCATAAATTGCTTGTGGAGTCATCGGCATGTAGATAGCGACGCGGTCACCCTTTGCAACTCCTAGGCTCTTGAGGCCATTGGCAAGCTTTGCGACTTCATCGTGTAGTTGTTGGTAGGTAATATTTTCTGTTTGTTCTGGGTTATCACCTTCCCAAATCAATGCAACCTTATCGGCGCGCTTTTCAAGGTGTCTATCGATACAGTTGTAAGAGGCATTTAGTACGCCGTCTTCATACCATTTAATATTGATATGGCCTTTGTCGAATGAGGTATTTTTAACTTTACTGTAGGGTTTGAACCAATCTAAACGTTGACCGTGCTCTTTCCAAAACTCTGCGGGGTCATCAACCGACTTTTGATATAATTCTTGATATTGCTCGTCGTTGATTAATGCTGCGTTCTTGATTTTTTCAGGAACTGGATAAATGCTCTGTGACATAGTCATCTCCATTATATTTAGAGGTCTAGGTCTGCTAGACACGCTTTTCCTAAGGATCACCCAGCCTTGGGTGTTTAAGTATTAGACCTTAGTTGTAGAACACCTGCAAACGTAAAAGTTTCATACAACTTACCGATTGTACCTAATTTAATACAAACGTTATGATCGCCTTATCTTCTACTCATTTACCGTATGCCACCTTAGTCTAATAGACCAATAGGTAATTGAGTAAAAACCAACCTTAAACAACAGTTAGTGATGATTAAAATGAATGTCAGCTGCTGCCAACTGCAAAGCACAGCTATTGAGGAACTGGATTATGACAACGAATAACATTAATAAAAAACTGCTCGCAGTTGCTATCAGTAGTCTCTGCGCTCTCCCTGCCACTGCGGCAGAGATTGGCGATACCAAAGTTAACTATGGTGGTTATATCAAGCTCGATGCCATTTGGAGTGACTTTTCTGACGGCGCGTTGGGTGCACAAAATATAGGTCGAGATTTTTACGTTCCTGGTACGACTCCTGTCGGGGTTAACTCAGATAGCGACGCTGTATTTGATATGCACGCTCGTCAATCTCGTTTTAGCTTCGGGACCGATACTAAGCTTGATGATGGCAGCAGTATCAAAACTAAAATCGAGCTAGACTTTATTTCTACATCTGGAGGAAATGAGCGTGTTAGTAACTCCTACTCACCTCGTATTCGCCAAGCCTTTGTGAGCTACAAGGGCTTCTTGTTCGGTCAAGCTTGGTCAAACTTCCAAAATGTTAGTGCGCTACCAGAGACTTTAGACTTCGTCGGCCCAGCTGAAGGCACCGTTTTCGTACGCCAAGCCATGGCTAAATACACCACTGGAAACTGGTCTTTCTCTATTGAAAACCCAGAAAGCACAGTTACCACTGCAGATAGTGGCCGTGTCGTCACTGATGACGCTAGCATGCCTGATTTCACTGCACGTTACACACACAATGCTGATTGGGGTCATATTGCGGTAGCGGCACTTGCGCGCCAAATTACCTATAAAGTCGGTGGAGCTGATGAGTCTGAAAGCTCATTTGGGGTCAGTGCGTCTGGTCGTGTTAATTTTGGTGACAATAACTTGAAATTTATGCTGACCCAAGGTCAAGGGCTTGGTCGTTACGTAGGCCTAAACGTTGCTAATGGCGCGGTATACGACGGTAACTCGTTACATGCAATTGACTCGACGTCGGGCTTTATCGCTTATCAACATAGCTGGAATGAACAATTCCGTTCAACATTCTTATACTCTTTCTTTAATGCTGATAACGAAAGCGATTTGCTGGCGGTGACTGGCGATCCGACAAAATCAAGTATGAGTTACAGCGCAAACCTACTTTATTCACCCGTGAAAAAGCTTACCTTTGGTGCTGAATATAAGATGGGTACTCGGGAAACAGAAAGTGGCTTTGAAGGTGATTTAGACAGACTACAACTTTCAGTGAAGTACGTGTTTTAAGGTTTTGTTATTTTAATAGACTACTACCAATTCACTTCCTAACTGCGGCCTATTGGCCGCTTTTTTATTGTTGGTCGCGACATAAAGTCGCTGCTACGGTGTGTTTATTCGCGACATCAAGTCCACTGCAACGGTAGGCTTTTTCGCGACATAAAGTCGCTGCTACGATGTGTTTTTCCGCTACATAAAATCCGCTGCTACAGTGTATTTTTCGCGGCATAAAGTCGCTGCTAATGTGTGCTTTTTCGCGACATGAAGTCGTAGCTACAATGTGCTTTTTCGCGATATGAAGTCGTAGCTACAATGTGCTTTTTCGCGACATCAAGTCGCTGCTACGGTGTGCTTTTTCGCGACATGAAGTCGCTGCTACGGTGTGTTTTTTCGCGGTATAAAGGCTCTGTTATAGTGTGTTTCTTCGCGACAAAAAGTCGCAGCTATGGCGTGTTTTTTGCGGCATAAAGTCGCTGCTACGGTGTGCTTTTTCGCGACATAACGTCGCAGCTATGGTGTGTTTTTTGCGGCATGAAAGATCGCGGCTACTCATGGGGTTTCATCGTCTAACGTTGTGACCATATCGCGCCAATAAAAAACCCCGCTGGCTGGCGGGGTTTTACAATCATCTCAAAAGCATCATCTTATTGTGCTTTTGCATCCTTCATATAATCAAAGAACTTGCTGTCCGGTGATAACACCATAACGTCATTCTTATCTTTAAAGGTATTTTTATATGCTTCAAGCGAACGAACAAACCCGAAAAACTCTGGGTCTTTGTTATACGCGTTTGCATAGATGTTTGCAGCCGTTGCGTCACCTTGGCCGCGAACTGCGCGAGCATTACGCTCAGCATCCGCAAGCATTACGGTAACACGACGGTCAACATCAGCGCGAATTTTCTCAGCTTCTTCTTGACCTTCTGAACGGTGCTCTTTTGCCACAGCTTGGCGCTCAGCACGCATACGTTGGTAGATTGAGCTGCTTACTTCGTTAGGCAAGTTAATCTGCTTAACACGGACATCCAGCACTTCAATCCCAAGCTCACTCGCGCTTTCCGACGCTTGAACTAACGCTTCTTCCATTAGCTCGCTACGTTCACCAGATACTATTTCTTTAATAGTACGCGAACCGAAGTTTGTTCTTAGGCCGTTGTTCACCTTTTGCTTAAGTAGCGTTTCCGCATACTGCTTATCACCACGCGCACGTAGGTAATAAGCACTAAAATCATTCACGCGCCACTTCACGTAAGAATCCACGATTAGATCTTTCTTCTCACTGGTTACAAAGCGATCAGGTTGACCATCTAGGGTTTGGATACGTGCGTCTAATTTACGTACTTGGCTAAAGAAAGGCACTTTCAGGTGAAGACCAGGTTCATACACCAAAGCATCGCCATTCGCGTCTTTTTGTACCTTACTAAATAGCAGTACAATTGCTCTTTGACCTTCGTTTACTACAAAGATACCAGAAAACGACATGATCACGGCAGTGACTAATAGAAGTAGACTAAAATTCTTCATATTGATTATCTCCCGTTACCAAATCTGTCGCGATTAAATCTATCGCCGCCTGAATTGACAGAACTATTTTGCTGTTGAGTACCTTCAATCGTTCTACGAAGCTGCTCAATATCGCTCTGATTTGGCAAACGTACTGGTGACGAAGCGTTGTTATGGGATTGCATAATCTTATCAAGTGGTAGATACAACATGTTATTACCACCTTCAACATCAACCAATACCTTTGAGCTACGGCCCAAAATCTGCTCCATTGCATCAATATATAAACGTTTACGCGTTACTTCTTTTGCTGCTTGGTACTCAGGAAGTAGCTTTTCAAAGCGCTCTACTTCACCTCGAGATTCAAGGATAATACGTTCGCGATAAGCTTCTGCTTCTTGCGTCATACGAGTCACTTGACCACGCGCACGCGGTTCAATTTCCCTTGCATAAGCTTCTGCTTCACGAATGAAACGCTCTTCGTCTTCTTGTGCAGCAATCGCATCATCAAATGCGTCTTTTACTTCTGCTGGTGGACGAGAATCTTTAAAGTTAACGTCCGTAACAATCAAACCAAGGTTGTATGGTTCGATAATACTATTTAGCTCTTCCCAAGTGCGTTGGCGAACCACTTCACGACCCGTAGTTAACACTTGGTCCATGCGAGCATGACCCACAACATAACGCAGAGCACTGTCTAGCGCTTGTTGTAAGCTGTGGTCAGCATCGGTCACACTGAAACGATAAAGTGTTGGATCAACAACACGATATTGCACTTCAAACTCAACGCTTACTACGTTTTCGTCTTCCGTAAGCATAAAGCCTGAAGCCGACAATGAACGTACCGCTTCAATATCTACAGGAATAACACGCTCAATGAACGTGGCTTTCCAACGCAGACCCGGCTCAGCAATACGGTCAAATTTACCAAATTGCAGCACGATACCGCGCTCAGCTTCTTTTACCGTGTAAATACCACTTAGTGCCCATACGATGGCTGCGATAATAAGTATAAAGACGAAACCAGCACCGCCTAATCCGCCATTACCACCTTTCCCCGGCTTACCGCCGAAAATACCGCCGAATTTATTACCAAATTTACGGAATACTTCATCTAGATCAGGTGGGCCTTGATCCCGCCCCCCGCGGTTTTTCCACGGATCGTTATCATTGCCATTATTACCCGGTTCGTTCCAGGCCATAGCTATACTCCATTGTTATTTAAATGAATTAGGTTAAATCTAACAAAATTCGAGCGACTCTCATATAAAAATACGCTCGAAATTGACGATTTTTAACTACCAACAACCAAATCATTGAGATTTCGCCCGAATTCCTTATTGAGCTTTTCCCATTCGATTTTTGGCATTCTTACCGAAACAAGCCAGTTGCCTTGCTCGTCGTAGCCTTTTTCATCCACGGCATTGAGCTCAAATAGCGCACCTCGTAAACGCCCAAGCGCAGGAGGGACAGCAAGCTCAGCTGTGAAAACGGTTTTTGCCAACAACTCTTTAACGGCGTCGAATAACAACGAAATCCCTTCTCCAGAGTGGGCACTTAACCACACTCTGATCGGTTTTCCTTCATCGTCTCTATCTATTCTAGGCGCAACTTCGTCCATTAGATCAATTTTGTTGTAGACTAAAAGTTGAGGAATGTCATTGGCTTCAATTTCCTCTAGAACCAATTGTACCTGTTCTATATTTTCTTTTCTTCTCGGATCTGCAACATCGATGACATGAAGCTGTAAATCTGCCTCACGAGTCTCTGTTAAAGTCGCCTTAAATGCTGCTACCAGGTCATGAGGTAAATGACGAATAAAACCTACTGTATCTGCTAAGATAACGGGGCCAACATCATCGATTTCTATCTTTCTTAGCGTAGGATCAAGCGTTGCGAACAATTGGTCCGCAGCATATACATCCGCATCCGTAATTTTGTTAAACAGCGTCGATTTACCCGCATTGGTGTAACCTACCAGAGAAACGGTTGGGATCTCGTTACGACTGCGCGCTCGACGCCCTTGCTCACGCACAACGGCTACCTTGTCTAATCGTTTACGAATACTCTTAATTCGCTCTCTTAGTAACCGTCTATCGGTTTCTAATTGGGTTTCACCAGGACCACGTAAGCCGATCCCCCCTTTTTGCCTTTCTAAGTGCGTCCATCCTCGAATTAAGCGCGTAGAGATATGCCTTAGCTGAGCAAGCTCAACCTGCAATTTACCTTCGTGGGTACGGGCTCTTTGCGCGAAAATATCTAAGATCAGCGTTGTCCTATCTAACACTCGGCACTTACAAACGCGTTCTAAATTGCGCTCTTGTGAGGGACTGAGTTGGTGGTTAAATATGATGACATCTGCGTTGTGGATGTTGACAATCTCGGCAATTTCTTCAGCTTTACCCGTTCCGACAAACAACTTTGCATGTGGTGCTTGACGGCTGCCTTGCACAACCGCCACACTACTAACACCAGCAGAAGAAACTAGCATTTCCAATTCACGTAGATCTTCGCGATCTCCTTCGTGAGGAAATTCTATATGAACCAAGACTGCCTGTTCGCCGGCTTCATAACGGTCAAACAAGCATTAAGCTCCTACTAATAAGAATTAATAATTACCTTCTTCACCTTGGTCGCCCGCTTCACTTCCGGTTGCATTTTGGAAGTTAACCGCACGAGCTGGAACCACAGTGGAGATGGCGTGTTTGTAAACCATTTGGTTTACTGTGTTTTCAAGCAAAATCACAAATTGGTCAAATGACTGGATCTTGCCCTGTAATTTAATGCCATTCACTAAAAAAATTGAGACAGGAATGCGCTCACGACGCAAGACATTCAAAAATGGGTCTTGTAAAGATTGGCCTTTTGCCATTTTCTTATCCTTCGTTTTAGGTGTTATTATGTCAGGTCGTTGATTTAATCAGAACACGCTGATTTAACAACTACTATTAGCTTAGCGAAGTTAGAACACGTTGCAAGTTTTCTTGACTATCGGTGTCAAGCCAAGTCACATCTTGCCACCCCCTCAGCCAAGTTAATTGCCGCTTCGCCAGTTGTCTGGTCGCTGCGACGCCTTTGAAAACCATTTCGTTATAATCGCACTCGCCAGCTAAATACTCCCACATTTGCCGATATCCGACACAGCGAATAGAAGGCAAATCAGGGTGTAAATCTTTACGTTGATATAAGGCCAAAACTTCATTTTTAAAGCCTTCATCCAACATTATTTTAAATCTTTTCTCTATACGCTCATGTAAGACTTTTCGGTCATTTGGCGCAATCGCAAATTGATGAAACTGATATGGCAATGCATCCTGTTTGCTTTGCTGCAATTGAGTCATCGTTTTACCACTAATGCGATAAACTTCCAAAGCGCGGTTGATGCGTTGCGAATCGTTTTCGCTGATTTTAGCCGCAGCTTCTGAGTCAATCTCTTTTAACTGTTGATGCAGCGCAGGCCAACCCTTTTGTTCGGCTTCGCGCTCCAATACCGCTCTGATTTCAGCATCAGCCTCTGGTAATGGCGACAGGCCTTCAATCAAGCCTTTAAAGTACATCATCGTGCCACCGACTAAAATTGGCACCTTGCCACGCTGATGAAAATCATCAATTAGTTTAATAGCATCAGCACGAAACTCAGCAACCGAATAGCTTTGTGCCGGATCAATAATATCAATTAGGTGATGTGGTGCCTGTGCTTGCTCTTGTGCGCTCGGCTTTGCCGTGCCGATATCCATCCCTTTGTACACTAACGCCGAGTCTACACTGATGATTTCGGTATTTAACGCTTGGCATAACTCTATGGCCAATGCGGTTTTGCCCGCTGCTGTCGGTCCCATTAGGGTAATGACAGGTAACTTGTTCACATCTAACCTACTAATAAACTGCACTAATCTCGTATTATAGCTGATAGTACATGGTAATTAATACCTACTTAGGCACGAATTACTGCGAACTTAAAAAACTGACTAACTTCTGGGCATCAATTGTAACCGCACTTTTATGAATACGAGCCAAACATGAGGCTTTTGAAAGTAATTTTTCTTTAACTAAATCAAAATGCTGGCTATCGAAATAGCTACTGGGTGTTGAGACTTCTAGCCACTGTAACCAATCTTGGAGTTCAGCATCTGAGCTTGGTTCCATCATTTGCTTAGAAATTTCACCAACATCTATGCTATAGAGCGACACTGGCAACTTTTTAACTAAAATATGGCCATCAAAAATTTCAATCGCAAACCCTAAAATTGCCAACCAAGTTTCACGTTGCTGCAATGCTTCCAGTGCGGCTTTATCTAACTTGATGCGCACGGGTAACAGCAGCGCTTTGCCTTGCAATGTGCCATCTTGCTCAATTTGCATTTGCCAATATGGCATCAGCCCTTGCCTACAATCACCAAACAACAACTGATTGTCTTGCTCAAGCATGACTTTGCCTTGCGGCAACAACATCCAGCTAGATTTACTGGCGGATATCGGGACGCTACTTACTTCAATTGACGGTAATTCAGCTTCTTCAATTTGATCGAAGTGCTGCATCTGTTGATGTGATAGTCCTTGATAGAGCTGGTTTACATTCACCTGCTTTTTGCCACCACCTGTTGCACCGCCATAGTTACTTCGACCGCCACCTGAGGCTGCTCTTGAAGCCTCAGTGTGTTCGCCGAAGGTACTTGGAGCCGAATAGGCCTGTGCTTGCGTTTCGGGCTGTAAGGTTGAACGGTAACTTTGATGATAGGCTTCATCTACCTGTTCTTGAGGCGTAAATAATGGCGATGCGGTATCAGGTGCTTGAGTCTCGGTCTCGCTTGCACAAGGTAAATCAATTTGCTCCGTCGCGACCTGCTTTATTGCTTGTACAATAAAGTCGTGAACCAAGCGCGCTTGATGGAAGCGAACTTCGTGTTTCGCGGGATGGACATTAACGTCAACTTGTCTCGGATCTAATTCAAGATATATGACAAAACCGGGAAGCTCTTCATGCCCGATTGATTCATCAAATGCTTGGCGAATCGCATGCAAGATGAGCTTATCTCGCATCATACGACCATTTACGTAGGTATATTGTGTGCCGTTGTTCACCCCCGCAGGTAACACCCAACCGAATAATCTTAGTCCCTCATGACCTGAGTCGATAAAGCTTGCTTGCTGTAAGAATGCTTTACCACCAACTTGCGCAACTCGCTCAACACCTTTTTCAATAGTGCGAGGGCGATATTGGCGAACCACCTTTTGGTTATGAGTGAGCGTGATGGCAACATCAAAACGACTCAATGCAATGCGCTTAACCAGTTCATCGATATGGCTAAACTCGGTTTTTTCGGTACGTAAAAATTTCCTGCGCGCTGGCGTGTTGAAAAACAGATCTTTGACTTCAATGGTGGTACCGTCTGGGTGCGCGGTTGGCTGAACCTGCACAGCCATATCTCGCCCTTCGGCGAAAGCTTGCCAAGCAGTTTCTTGCGCTTGAGGTTTAGAGCTCAGAGTCAGTCGCGATACTGAACTGATGGATGCCAGCGCCTCACCTCGAAAGCCAAGTGAAGCAATACACTCCAGATCATCTAAACTTTTCAGTTTACTTGTCGCGTGGCGAGACAGTGCCAACATCAACTCGTCTTTAACAATACCGATACCGTTATCACGGATCCGAATAAGCTTGTGTCCTCCACGCTCAATATCTATTTGAATGCGCGTCGCACCAGCATCAATACTGTTTTCCACCAGCTCTTTCACGACGGATGCTGGCCGCTCCACCACCTCACCGGCAGCGATTTGGTTGGCCAACCGAGCTGGAAGTATTTCTATCGTCATCATTTACGCTTTTGGAATAGTTAAGACTTGCCCAATAAACAAGGTATTGTTTTTCAGGTTATTTGCTTTTTTCAATTCACTGACCGTAATGCCATAACGGCTAGCCAGCACACTCAATGACTCTCCACTTTTTACTTTATGCGTCACCGGCTTGTTGGATTGCATACGCGCAAATAGCGAGTTATCCGGTGGATTTTTTTCATAATAGCCCTTTATCGAACTAAAAATAGCCCGAGCTAAACGCTCTTGATAATGCGGAGACATTAATAGTTTTTCTTCTTGAGGGTTTGAAATAAAGCCTGTTTCCACCAGGATCGAAGGTATATCTGGTGATTTTAGTACCCCAAAGTTTGCAGCTTGCGGTCTGCTTTTGTGCATTTTTGCTACTTTTTTCAGCTCTTTGACGACTTCTTCTGCGACCTGAAACCCGGTTTTCATCGAATGTTCCATCGACATATCAAGTAGCGCCTTGGCTAAATATTTTTCGTTGGCCGTATCTTTAATTAAATCGGCTGCACCACCTAATAGCTGTGAGTGTTTTTCTTTGTCTTCTAGCCACTTACCTATTTCAGAATTTGCTCTGCGCAGTGATAACACCCAGACCGACGCCCCGCGTGGTTGAGGGCTGGTGAAGGCATCTGCGTGAATAGATACAAAGAAATCCGCTTTCCTTTCGCGCGCTCTTGCGGTTCTCGTATTCAACTTGAGGTAATAATCGCCAGTACGAATAAGCTTTGCGCTCATCCCCGGCTGGCTATCTACTAAGCGCGCTAAACGCTTCGCAATTTGAATGGTTACGAGCTTCTCATAAGTACCTGAAGGTCCAATAGAACCTGGATCTTCACCGCCGTGACCGGCATCGATGGCGATGACAATATCTCTGTCTTGCGCGAGTGTTTTTCGTGGTATGGCAGTTTTTGTATCGTCATAAGCACTCATCTGCTTACCATACAAATCAACAACTAGTCGGTTTTTATATGGACCAGTTGGTGCTAACGCAAAGATTTTTGGCGTAGCGCTACGACTTAGCTCCACAACAATCCGTGCAGAATTGCTGTTTTTTGGTTTGCTGTGGCGCACCTTGTTTACAACTCGATGTTCGTCAGGAACACTCGGAAAGTCTTTTCGTTGCTTGGTGTTTTCAAGGTCGATCACCAAGCGCAGTGGATTTTTCAGCACAAAATAGCTGTAATCCGGCTTATCGCTCATATCAAAAACAATACGAGTGCTTTCTGGGGAGGGCCAAACACGCACACTTTCGATGGCGTTTTGGGCGATGCTGTGCATGCTCGTTAAGAGCATGCAGATAAAAATGAAAATATAACTAATAGTCGGCTGATTACGCATAATCTTGTAATTGTTTTAATAGTGCCTCGCCGCGGCTAGACTTGGCCTCAAGTGTAATTTGACGGCCATCACCAGCATACTGCATTGTGACGTCTATATCTGGGTTTGGAATAAAGCCTTCACCTTTTTCAGGCCACTCAACAACACAGATAGCATTACTTGCAAAGTAATCCCGGATCCCCATGTATTCGAGCTCTTCAGGCGAACCTAATCGATATAAATCAAAATGATATATTGAGACATCATCCAGTTCATAAGGTTCAACTAAGGTATAAGTTGGACTTTTTACCTTACCTGAATGGCCAAGGCTTTGCACGATCCCGCGAGTGAGCGTGGTTTTACCTGCGCCTAAATCACCGTGTAAAAATAGTACCGCACCTTGACGAATAACATTGGCAATTTTATTACCCATGGCAACTGTTGCTGGCTCATCAGCCAAATCGAATCTCATATGACCTGTCGTCACCCTAAAATACCTCGAATATGTTCGAATAAATCCCCGGCCAACATACCTTTTTCGCCATCATGGGCGGCCTGCTCGGCAGCTAAACCATGAATATACACGGCTAGGTTTGTTGCAGCAAATGCTTCCATCCCTTGGGCAATTAAACCGCCTATGATACCAGATAAAACATCGCCCATCCCAGCACTCGCCATTCCTGCACAGCCTGAACGATTAATATTTATCCGCTCGCCTTCAGATATCAAACTGCCTGGCCCTTTTAGTACCGTGACGGCGTCATATTCATGGCTAATTTTTTTAGCCACCGCGAAGCGGTCATGTTCATTTAGCGGTGTCTCTAAGTGGTTCAATAACCGTCTAGCTTCACCTAGGTGAGGCGTTAACACCCAGTTTGATTTTTGCCTCGGTACATGCGCTAAACAATTGAGCCCATCAGCATCCATAACCATCGGCAATTCAGCTGCCACCGCACAGTTAAAAAGTGATTTTGCCCAAGCGTCTTGACCAAGCCCGGGACCAAGCACTATCACACTGGCTTTTTTCATCAGTGGCGATAACTCATTCGCACTCTCAACACCATGCACCATTAATTCAAAGCGCCCCTGTAAGACGCTTGCAATATTATCGGGATGAGTAGCGACCGATACAAGGCCAGCTCCTGCTCGCAGAGCGGCTTCTGCTGCCAATCGAATTGCCCCAGCCATGCCACGATTTCCGCCAATAAGTAACACATGACCATGGGCATTTTTATAGCTATCTAGTGCTCGCTGCGGCCTTGCTGCCATGAAGGTTTCATGATTTAAATAATTAGATGTTGGCGTTACTAGGGTTTTGAATGCTTCACCAACATCCAAATCGGCTAACAATAACTTTCCCACAAAACGCTTTGCTGAGCCGCTAAGTAAGCCCTGTTTTAACGCGATAAAGGTGATGGTTTTGGTAGCTAAAAATGCACTGGCCGCAACTTCTCCTGTTGTGGCATTTAAACCGCTCGGTACATCAAGTGCCAACCTAGTAACCGGCAGTTTATTTATTTTGTCAAAACAAAGGCAAACATGGTCAGGCAGCTCACCTCTAAAACCGGTGCCGAACACACCATCAACCACCACCGTAAACTGGCTTAACTCTACCTCGTTCAACGAAAAAACCAATGCGCCTTGATATTGAGAAAATGCCTGCTGCGCATCGCCCGTTAAGCTTTCAGGTGCAAATAACGCGAATACGGTGACGGAAAATCCGGCCTGCTGACATAATTGAGCTACGACAAAACCGTCTCCCGCGTTATTACCTTTACCTGTGATAACTAAGATATGGCTGGATTTTGGCTGGCTGTTTTCAATAAAGCGAAATGCAGCAGTCCCAGCTCGCTGCATTAAAGTACTTAGATCTGTGCCTGATAACTTTGCGGCTTTTGCTTCATATTGCTGCACTTGTTGGGCTGAATAAGCAAATTGTGGTAAATTGTCCGTGTATTCATTAGCCATTATTTCTTCCCGTGACGACCGATAATATCAATTATAGTGAACTTGCAGCACAAATTAAGCAATGGGGCCAAGAACTTGGCTTTGCAGAAGTCGGTATAACCGACATTGATTTACGCGAGCATGAAGCGCAACTTCAGCGCTGGTTAGACGCAGGCTATCATGGTGAAATGGCTTACATGGCGGCGCATGGAATGAAGCGTGCCCGCCCCGCAGAACTGGTTCCTGGCACTCAACGTATTATTTCGGTGAAAATGAACTACCTGCCACCCGATGCCAGCTTTGCCAGAGCGCTTGGTAATAAAACCACAGCCTACATCTCTCGTTATGCATTAGGTCGAGACTATCATAAGGTAATGCGCAACAAGCTAAAGCAGCTCGGACAAAAGATTGAGCAAGAAGTCGGCACGTTAGGGTTTCGCCCTTTTGTCGACTCAGCCCCTGTACTAGAGCGACAAATTGCAGAAAAGGCAGGACTTGGCTGGCGTGGAAAAAACAGTCTAGTGATTAATAAGCAGGCGGGCTCTTGGTTTTTCTTGGGTGAGCTGTTTGTTGATATTCCTCTTCCCATTGATAAACCAAACCAAGAAGAAAGTTGCGGCCGTTGTACCGCTTGCCTAACTTTATGCCCTACCGGCGCAATCGTTGAACCTTATGTCGTTGATGCGAGACGCTGTATTTCTTATCTCACCATAGAGCTTCAAGGCGCTATTCCAGAGGAATTTAGGGCAAAAATGGGCAATCGGATATACGGTTGTGATGATTGCCAGTTAGTCTGCCCATGGAATCGCTATGGTCAAATAACGGAAGAAGCCGACTTTTTGCCGCGAACTCAACTTAAAGATCAGCAATTGTTGAGCTTATTTGCTTGGGATGAAGCAACATTTTTGAAAAACACCGAAGGTAGCCCCATTCGTCGGATTGGACATGAACGTTGGCTACGAAACTTAGCCGTTGGCCTTGGCAATGCACAATACGATGAAGCCATCGTTATAGCACTGGAAGATAAGCGTCAAAGTGCCACTCCCCTTGTGATCGAGCATATCGACTGGGCGTTGGAGCAACAAAGACAAAAGTCAGACCAACATGAACGCAAAAAAGCAAGGCTGATCCGCATTATTGAAAAGGGCTTGCCACGGGACGCTTAGCGGATTTGTCGCGCTAAAGAAGTCGCGCTAAAGCACGACCTACGGTTAAATAAGTTGAGAGAATCACGATAAAAAAGCTGCGCTATAAAAACTAAAGAAGTCGCGCTAAAGCGCGACCTACGGCGGTATTGGAAGTAGGATTGCTATTCTGAGCGTCGCGAGAGTAGTTTTAAGTCTTCTTCAATATCATGGAAAGCGGTTTTCACTTCTCGCACACTTTCTTCCCGTGCGACTGAGCTTTGAATCGCTTTATCGACGTTTTGATAGATAAACATCTCCTGATCTTCGTCTAGGCCCATTGTCGGAATACGCTCTTCAAATAATTCTTGTAATGAGCGGAACACTTTTTCGTTTTCTTGACGATTTTTATCAAGCAGCGACACCATGCTATTAAACTTACCTTGCACCATTTTTATCGCTTCTTCTAGGTCCTCGTGTTGCTGTACCAGCTTGCGTTTAGTGGAAATGGCAATTAACTGTTGCTCCGTTACACTGGCAATAAAGCAAATATGATCCCGCAATCTACCGTGTTTATCTGGATCGTCTCCCGGCATATTGAGGATCAAAATACTCAAAAATGGATAGTTAACCAATATACGGTTAGTAAATTCATGTAATCGCCCTTTGGTGTGTAAGATCTCAAATAACTCAATGACGATGGGTGAGCAAATTCCCGTAGTTGCAAAGTGATGCTTTTGTCCCTCAAGCCGAACTTCAACATTACAATTAAGTCCCAGTCCCTTTAAACACTGACATAAAGCTTCCGCCAGTCGCGGGATTGTTTCTATCTCTCCGATTTGCTCGATGTAGGTAACGATTTGCCCCATTTCACTGCTATTAGCCATGGCGCTAAATGCTGTGGAGGTTGCATCTTCAATTTGCTGAGCCAGAATATCTTTTTCTAGTAGCATTTGATTCAAGTGCGTGAGCTTGGCTTTTAGTTCACCTTGGCCAAACGGCTTAACAATATAATCTTCAGCCCCCACTGAGTAGCCTTCCATGCGCTCTTCAACAGAGCCCCTTGCCGACACAAACATAACGATAATATGCTGTGTGTTTGGATTGGCTTTAATCGCCTTACATACCTCATAACCGCTCATTTTTGGCATGCTCACATCAAGTAAAATTACTTGAGGGTCAAAGTCTTCGACTACAGCTAGACATTCATGACCGCTTTCAACGGTTTTTAACTCAAAGTCTAAGTCTTCTAAAATCTCTTCAATGATTTCTAGATTAAATGGTTCGTCGTCAACTGCTAAGATTCTGCGTAAAGCCATAAATGAATATCCTTCGTCGGTTCACAATGGGAAAGGCACTGTGGGGAAAATACGGTAACTTAAGACCAGTGCTTCAACAGCTCCCAATCAGATTGTATTAGTACAAGCTCTATTATTATTTATAGACGCTTACTCAACGCCTTTCCAATTACAACCATTACACTTCATTACTCTCAAGATGCTCTGTTAACGGCAGACTCACATTGATACATGCACCACCCTCGGGATTATTCTCGGCGTAAATCTGCCCTTTATGCAGTAAAATAAATTCCTTACATATAGCAAGACCTAAACCCGTGCCGCCAGCACCACTGTCTGTTTTACTGCTTTGCACAAACTTGGCAAAAATCTGTTCCAATTCGTCATCCGGAATACCAACCCCTTGATCGGCAATCTTGATATGAATATCTTGATCTTTACAGCTTAACAGTACACTCACCTCACTCCCTTCAGGGCTAAACTTGAGCGCGTTGCCCAATAGGTTTCTGATCACTTGATTCATTTGCTCCGGATCGCAAAAGGTCATCACGCCTTGAGCTGGCTTTTCAAAGCGAATCTTTATCTTTTTCTCAAGCGCAGTCCCCGATACATCTTCAATACCGCTTTGGATCACATTCACCAGGTTGTGAAAGCTTGGATTAAATGGAAAACGACCTGCGTCTAACTTTGATAAATCAAGTAGATTGTTAAGCAGTACCAATAGACGTTCTCCACTGGTTTCGATACGAGATAAATACTTTTTGAGCTTGTCCGTCGGTACTTCAGGAGCCGTTAGCTTATCTAAACCGAAACGTGCAAAACTTAATATAGAGTGCATTGGCGTGCGCAACTCATGAGACATATTGGCTAAGAATTCAGATTTGGATAGGTTGGCCGCTTCCGCCACTTCTTTGGCTTTTTGTAACTGTGCCGTTCGAGCTTGCACTTCAAACTCTAGTAACTCTTTGGTTTCTTCTAGTACTTCTTGCTGCTCTTTAAACTGTGACACATTTTTAAAAATGACTGCAAATGCCATATCGCCGTGATGATCGATTTCGTTAAAGGTTCCCATTAAAGGAATGCTGCGTTCACCCGCTTTTGGCAAACTCAGCTCACAGTTAAAGTGCTTTAACATACCAACATGCTTCATCAAATCGCGTAATTGCGACACGGATATTTCATCAAATAGCTCAAAAATAGAGAGTGGCTGTAGTTCTTCTTCCGTCAGCTCAAATAATTCGCAACACGCGTCATTTGCTTCAATAATATGACCTTGACGGTTGAACAGCATAATCGGATCCGGGGTATGTTTATAAATCACGCGCAGCAGACTGTCGCGTTCAATCAAGGCATCGACCGTATCCTGGAGGCGCTCAACCAACTCTTGGTTATGACGTCTTAAGAGCTCTGTTTGCCATAATTTATGTAGGCTTTGTAACAAATCGCTCTCATCAAACGGTTTAATCAGAATGTCTTCTACCCCTTGACGCACGGCTTCTAACATATCCACTTGATTAACCCGAGAAGTCATCAATAAGCAGCGGCAATTGTGGTGCACTTGACGAACTTTATTAAACACATCTAAGCCAGTGTCTTTTTCTAGATTAAAGTCACAAATAAGGAGATCAACAGGGTGTCGCTCGGCAACTTGCATCGCTTCATCAAGCGTCGTCGCGGTCGTCACCGCAAGCTGTGCTCCGCGTAGGCCGTTAGCTAAGGTCTCTAGGCGAGGCGTATGATGGTCAACCAGCAACACTTTGGGCAGCACTAAGGTATTAGTAGAACCAATTTCCAGTAGGCGTTCAAGTAAGCCAGTAATATCTTTATTAGCAAAGAAGGGGTAGATCACAATGCCATTTGGCAAGGCGCGGTTGATTTCACTGAAAGATTTTAAGTGCTCGGCATTATCGGGTTTAGGTGCCAGCAACACTAACTTATCATGATTCCTCAGTTGATATAACGCTTGGAGCTTACTGGCGGGTACCCCATGAGCAATAACAACAACATCAAACTTATCAAAATCGAGATTTGCTTCCAGACTCCGGTAATGCACATGCTCTACCTCACCACCGAGTAACTCAAATAATACCTTTACTCGCATCGCTTGCACACTGCTGCTGTCAATAATCAGCACTCGATTCGTCATAACCAGATCCTTTACCGATAATTCTGAGATCCAGTTTAGTAGAAGAATCACAAGACGCTAAAAAATAGCACTATTTTGATATGTTTGACGCCGTAGTCTAATTCACGCTGCGAAACAAAAATTCAAACAGCAAAGGCCAACGGCGTATAAAATTATGCGAGAGCCTTGCCCAAAATCGTCAAGCTATAGTGATTACCATCCATGACCGCGACGTTGGGTAATTCTCCCCACTTTTTATAACCGTGCTTTTCAAACAAGCGTATACTGGGGAGATTATGAGAAAAAATAAAGCCAAGTAACGTTG
Organism: Pseudoalteromonas sp. BMB; assembly: GCF_001709235.1. NCBI lineage: Bacteria > Pseudomonadati > Pseudomonadota > Gammaproteobacteria > Alteromonadales > Pseudoalteromonadaceae > Pseudoalteromonas > Pseudoalteromonas sp. BMB. The sequence continues at coordinate 175,143 of NZ_MBQA01000161.1, read as the reverse complement.
TAATAAACAGGGTCGGCGCTTGCTGCTCTGCAAAATCCATGAGTTTACTACCCAACCCTTGGCCTTGGGCCGCTTTTGCAAGATAGATACTCACCTCAGCCGTACCATCGTAGGCAGGACGTCCATAAAAGCTGCTAAAGCTTATCCATGCAATCACCTCATCCGCCTGCTCTACCACATAAATTGGGCGATTTTGCGTATGTGCGGCGAACCAACTTTGCTTTTGTGCTACGCTTACGGGCTCCGTATCCGCAGTGACTTGGCGGCTTGGTATCGTTTCGTTGTAAATGGCGACTATGGCGCAAAGGTCATGCGGTTTAGCGAGTCTAATATTCATGAAAGCTGATCAAGGTAACGAATATTTTCGTATCATAAGAGATAACATAAATAAAAGGAAAGCACTGATGATAAAAAGTCTTTCGATTCTGAGCTTAGCGCTCGGTTTCCTAATCTCGAGTAACGCGTATGCAAAGACATCCAGCTGTGATGATTTTACCAATGTTGAGCTGCGAAAACTGCGTTCTGATGACTCACTTAATCTATGTGAATTTAAAGACAAACCGCTTCTCATCGTAAATACAGCCAGTAACTGTGGATTTACAGGTCAGTTTGAAGGGCTTGAGCAACTACATCAAAAATATCAAGATAAAGGCCTTGTTGTACTTGGTTTTCCCTCAGATGACTTTTTCCAAGAAGAAGACGACGAAAAGGAAACTGCAAAAGTATGCTTTATCAACTACGGTGTAACCTTCAATATGTTTGCGACATCGGAAGTTCGAGGCTCGGATGCCAACCCCATTTTCCAACATTTGAATGAAGTAACAAGCTCTCCAAATTGGAATTTTTACAAATACTTAGTGTCAGCTGATCGGAAAACAATTAAGCGCTTTAACAGCCGCACTAAACCTATGTCTGACGAACTCACTAGCGAAATTGAAAAACTCTTGCCTAGATAAGCTGATTTTTTAACGTACCTAGATTAGAATAAAGTATGAATAATAAATAATCATCGGAGAAATTATGGCAATCGCTAGTGCAAGACACATCCTAGTAGATAGTGAAGCGCAATGCATGGAGCTCAAAGAACGCATTGCAGCAGGGGAAGATTTCGCAGAAATCGCAAAGCAGTACTCCAATTGCCCGTCGGGCCAAGATGGTGGTGCGCTAGGTGAGTTCGGACCAGGCATGATGGTGCCTGAATTCGATAAAGTGGTTTTTTCAGCCCCAATCAATCAAGTACAAGGGCCAGTGCAAACGCAGTTTGGTTTTCACTTGCTTGAGGTAACCAGTCGTAGCGATTAATTCGCTTGCGAAAAGTTAATCACTTCGCCATCATTCCTTAATACCAACTCGCTACATTTACAGAATGAGCGAAAGTTACTTAGTTGAAGGAATGATGGCATGAAACTTATCGGTTCGAACACCAGTCCATACGCCCGTCGAATTAGAATGTGGGCCGCGGCTAAACAGCTCCCAATGAGCTACCAGCATATAGATATATTTTCTGAAGCAGGCCATGACGAGCTTATTCGCCATAATCCTGCCCGTAAAATCCCATTTTTAATAGACGATGCACAACTTATTTGTGATTCAAATCTGATTGTTCGCTATCTCCGTGAAAAACATCAACTTCCATTTCCCAGTTGGGATCAAGAAAATTGGCTGATCCTTATCAATGCCTGTAATGATTCTTTGGTGGAACTGTTACTTAGTAAGCGCTCTGGTTTTGATATTGAACAAGATAAACTATTTTTTAATCTACAGCGGGAACGAATTGGCCATACCCTGCACTATCTCAATGAAGAGTGTGTGACAGAAGAGTTTTTACACTGTGATTATCTCCAAATCAGTTTATACTGCCTTATTGATTGGGTTCTATTTAGAGAGCTCGTCGACCTGAGCGATTACACTAACCTGATGGCATTTCATGACCGTTGGCAAAGCCAAGCAATCGCCCAGCAAACTGATCCACGAAATTGAGAACACCTATGATGAATGAAGAAGAAATTGGCTCAGAAGTCAGTGAGTTTATTGAGCAAGTAAAAAATACTGAAAGCGTTTGGGCACTTAGCTCTGATGACGGCGGTATGGTTGTGGTTGACTCAAACCAGTTTGACGAGACTGATGTGTTATTGCTGTGGGATAGTGAAGAAAAAGCGCAAGCTCAATGTCGCGACGAGTGGAGTGAGTTTTCACCGATGAGTATTGATGTTGAAAGTTTTCTTGACGAATGGGTACTCGACCTAAAAGAAGATGATGCACTCGTTGGTCTAAACTGGAATGATGACAACGTTTGTGTTGAAATCGAGCCCGTTGGTCTTGCGAGACTACTTGTCGATATCGAATAAAAGCACACCGCATCAAAGTGGCGCTCATCATTTGTGAGTGCCGCTATTCACCCGGCTTTGACACCAAAGCAATTAAAGTCCCTTCAATGGCTCTTACATAAGCTTGTGTTACTCTGCCCTTTTGGTTTGGTGGGCTTAATGGCTCAGCCCCAGCGGCGACCGCTTTATCATAGCATTCAGGGACATTTTCACAGCTGATGGTAATTTCAAACCCAAGTGCAGGCTGTTTAGGATGGCAACGAATATAGTCTTGCCTAAACTGTGATTGAGCTAACGGGTGGCTGGCAAAGGCGAGTTTCACTTCACCTGTGTCTAACTCACCATAATCCCCTTCATCGGTCATATCAAAAGTGCTCAAGCCAAATGCTTGATAGTAAAAATCCAGCACTTCCTCAACACTTTCTACATAAATCACCGCTTTAGCAAACACCTAAGCCTCACTATCAATAAAACCTAATGTAACTTAACCTGAGTTTTGGGTAAGAAATGAGCTAACTCTTTATTTTTCAAGCTTGTCTAAACCATATACTTGTCTAGCCAGAGAGTTTTAGGGATAACTAGGCGGATTTACGCACCAATAGCTGGCTATTGGAAGTAAATCCAACAAAGTGAGCGCTGAAACTAACTGCTAGAAAGGCATTAATTATCCGAAGCTCAGGTTATATATAACTTAAGCACAAATGTTGGGCAAGGTAAAACAAAGTAAAAGAGTTCTGGGTTAAATATAGTCAGGTGTGGAAACAGGAATTGGTTGGATAGATATGAAGCTTATGTTTAGCTCGACACACTCACCAGATAGTGTCGAGCTACAATTCCCGCAAAAAGCCTTACGACTTATTGCGGTTTTCTTTTGCGAATGCGCGAAGCTTACGCTTTTGTGAGAGCGTCATTTTGTTTGAACGACCAGCGTAAGGGTTATCCCCTTCACGGAATTCAATCTTAATCGGCGTACCCATTACGTTAAGCGCTTTACGATAGTAGTTCATCAAATAGCGCTTATAGCTATCTGGCAGTTCATGCACCATATTGCCGTGGATAACAATACGCGGCGGGTTATAACCACCTGCGTGTGCGTACTTAAGCTTCACACGGCGTCCACGAACTAGTGGTGGCTGGTGATCCGCCTGAGCCATATCCATAATACGACGTAACATTGCCGTGCTTACTCGCTTAGTCGCTGATTCATAAGCTTCGTCAATCGACTCAAACAAGTGACCAACACCTGTACCATGTAATGCGCTAATAAAGTGCAGACGAGCAAAATCAACAAAGCCCAGTCGTCTGTCTAGCTCAGTTTTAATACGCTCTTTGACATAGTCATCAAGACCATCCCACTTGTTTACCGCAATAACCAACGAGCGACCCGCATTTAGTGCAAAACCAAGTAGACTCAAGTCTTGATCTGAGATCCCCTCGCGCGCGTCTACAACGAGCAATACCACGTTGGCATCTTCAATCGCTTGCAGGGTTTTGATAACTGAGAATTTCTCTACGACATCGCTGACTTTCTTACGTTTACGCACGCCGGCGGTGTCGATTAACACGTACTCTTTATCATTGCGCGTCATCGGAATGTATATTGAATCGCGTGTTGTGCCCGGCATATCGTAAACGATAACGCGGTCTTCACCTAAAATACGGTTAGTTAGTGTTGACTTACCTACATTTGGACGACCGATAATCGCGAGTTTAACAGGCTTGTCTTCAAAACCTGTTTTGCCGTCTTCGGCTTCTTCACCTTCAAGGTAAAGCTCGGCAATATCTTCATCGTCATGCTCAAGCTCTTCATCTTGAGCCGTAAGCTCAGCGATAACCGGTTGTAGCGTCAACTCTAATAATTGAGTAACACCACGACCATGCGCGGCGGCGATCTGTTGAACGTCACCGAGCGCTAGCTGGTAAAACTCAGCACAGTTGGAGTCAGCATCAATGCCATCCGTTTTATTGGCGACAACAAAGCAGTTTTTCTGTTGTTTACGAAGGTGCTGTGCGATGGCTTGATCAGCAACCGTCATACCTGCGCGCGCATCCACCAAAAATAGCACAATATCCGCTTCTTCAATTGCAAGCAGCGACTGCTCGGCCATTTCAGTTTCAATGCCTTCTTCAGAGCCATCGATACCACCCGTGTCTACCACAATAAACTCGTAGCCTTCATAGTTTGCTTGGCCGTATTTACGGTCGCGAGTCAGACCCGGAAAGTCAGCAACTAACGCGTCACGAGTACGTGTTAAACGATTAAACAGTGTGGATTTACCCACATTAGGTCGCCCAACCAGAGCGATCACAGGAAGCATAGACTACCTCTTTTAAAAACAACAAAAGGCTTCGCAAAAGCGAAGCCCCATAAAATATCTAAAAATTCAGAAAGTTACTGCGGAATTTGAACTGCGCTAAGTTCACCATCACGCGTGTAAACAAATACTTTGCCATCGACCACAATCGGTTCGACAAAAAAACCTGAACTATCAAACTCGGTACGCGATACCAACTCACCAGAACTCTTATCCAGCCAGTGTAAGTTACCTTCCTGATCGCCAACCACTACGTAGTTGCCAGCAACCGTAGGAGCGGTTAGATACCAACCGCGCAGAGCTGGTTGTGTCCAACGTTCAATACCTGAGTTTTTGTCTAGTGCGTACAGTACGCCATCGCTATCAACCAAATAAATTACGTCAAGATCGAGTGTGAGATCTCGGTAACTACTGTACTCACGATCCCACACTACATTACCGCTGCGCACATCAATGGCGACTAGTTTACCATTATAGGCGATAGAATACACATATGCGCCGCTTACAACGGGTTTAGTATCAACATCCACCAAACGTTCAAACTCAGAAGCCCCTTTTGCAATTGCAACATCTGAGCTCCATGCGGTAAAACCGTTTTCAGCGATAAGTGCTGTTAACTTACCACTTTCTTCGCCAACCAATACGCCACCATTCGCGCTGGTCGGTGAGCTTAAACCACGTAATGTCAGCGCAGGGACTTCTTGCTCATAGTGCCAACGCTCTTCACCTGTATCTGGGTGTAGCGCAACCAGCTTGCCTGAACCTAAGTTAACGTAAAGAAGACCATCGCCTGCAGCTGGCGCTGACAGCGCTTCACCTGGTACCGACTTACGCCAAACTATTTCGCCGGTTTCACGGTCAAGCGCAAAAACCTGTCCGTGCTCAGAGCCAACATATAGTTTGCCATAAGCTTGTGTGATCCCACCTGACAGCTTCGCACTGTCATTGTCTTCCCATGGCCAAAAGTTCTTATTCTCACGAACATCAACTCGCCACTTTTCTTTACCTGTTTCAGTATCAAACGCTGTCACTATACCTTCACGGGCAGCTGCAAAAACAGTGCTCTGGTAGCTTACTGGAGATAAACGCGAAAAGTAGTGCTCAACCCCGTCTCCAATCCCCTCTTGCCATACAACAGTGGCGTCGAATTGATTGTTGATCTCAGGGAGTTTTAACTCTTCTTCATCATCACTAGAAGAACAACCTGCGGTGAGTGCTGCAACACATAAAGCCAATGAGGCCATCGTTAACTTCTTCATGGCAACTCCTTAAACCGTTGTCTTTTGTGCAAGATCATCCAGTTTAATTTGCAGCATAGGGTTGCTATTGCCTTCCGCCGCTTCTAATGCCGATTGATAAGCACTACGTGCTTTATCTTTATCGCCTTGAGCAAGGTAAATATCACCTTGGATCTCAGCAAGCTGCGCCTTAAACGCTTCAGGCATAGGCTTAGCCAGTGTTGCAAGTGCTTGTTCGTATTGAGACTGAGACGCTTGTACACGTGCAAGTCTTAACAAAGCCGTTGCTTTTAGCTCAGCGTTGGCAACATTATCAGCCGCCCAAGTTAGCTTCTCAGCTGCTAGCTTAAGATCGTCTTTGTCGATTGCCTCTTTAGCAGCAACGAAAGCCGCTAACACGGCGTAGTTAGAATCTGCATTTGCAGCAACAAAGGCGTCGCTTTTTGCTAGTACATCGTCACTTTCAACAACCTGAGTGAATGCTTCTGATGCTGCTTCTGCGCTATCGATCTGGCTTTGGTTATACGCTTTCCAGCCATACAGACCACCTAAACCAAGCACGGCACCGACTACTATCGTTGTACCATTTTCACGGAAAAATCGTTTTATTGCTTCTGCTTGTTGTTCTTCTGTTGAATAAATTTCCATTCTAACCTCTTAGCTTACCAGCTCTGCTAACAGCGTTTTTACTTCTGCAAGTGGTAAGGTGATTTGTTCTTTCTCTTCACGCAGATACTTCACTGTCACTTTGCCTTCAGCGAGTTCATCTTCGCCTAGCACGAGCGCAATAACAGCATCGCTTTTATCTGCACGTTTAAATTGTTTCTTAAAGTTGCCACCGCCACAGTGAACCATCACGCGAAGGCCAGCAATATCATCTCGTAATTGCTGTGCAACTACTGGAGCTTGAATCGCCGCTTTGTCACCCATCGCAACGACATATACATCAGCATTACGACGAATATCACCCACACATTCCAGCGTTTGTAGCATCAACACTAAACGTTCGATACCCATCGCAAAACCAACGGCTGGCGTTGCTTTGCCGCCAAGTTGCTCAACCAAGCCATCGTAACGGCCGCCAGCACATACAGTACCCTGAGAACCTAAGCTTGTTGTCACCCACTCAAATACGGTGCGGTTGTAGTAATCTAGGCCACGTACCAGTTTTTCATTAACTTGGTATTCGACGCCAGCTGCGTCTAAACGTTCACACAAATTAGCAAAATGTTCGCGTGATTCTTCATCTAAGTGTTCAGAAAGCTTAGGTGCATCAACCAGTACAGCTTGCACCTCTGGGTTTTTGCTATCTAACACGCGCAGTGGATTGCTGTACATACGGCGCAGGCTGTCTTCGTCAAGCACTTCTTTGTGTTGCTCCAGATATGCAATCAGAGCATCGCGATATTCAGCACGCGCTTCATTTGACCCCAAAGAATTTAGCTCAAGCTTTACATGATCTTGAATGCCAAACTGCTGCCATAAGCGCGCCGTCATTAGGATCACTTCAGCATCAATATCTGGTGTTGCCATACCAAAAGTTTCAACACCAAATTGATGGAATTGACGGTAACGGCCTTTTTGCGGTCTTTCGTGGCGGAACATCGGCCCCATGTACCAAAGGCGCTGTTCTTGGTTATATAGCAAACCATTTTGATTTCCCGCTCGTACGCACACAGCAGTACCTTCCGGGCGTAGCGTTAAGCTATCGCCATTACGGTCATCAAAGGTATACATTTCTTTTTCGACGATATCGGTCACTTCACCGATAGAGCGCTTAAATAGATCGGTCGACTCAACGACTGGAAAGCGGATCTCTTGATAACCAAAAGCCGCTACTGTCTCTCTTAATACCGATTCTACTTTCTGCCAGACTTGCGTGTCACCTGGCAGACAATCATTCATTCCACGGATTGCCTGAAGTTGTTTAGTCACTGAAAACCCTAACTTAAATTTGTCACCAATCGATTTACTGCTGCTTGAACCTTTGGCTAAATACGCTCAAACAGCCTCATCGCATTGGTTTTATTTCTTTAATGCCATTTATCGTCGTGCAGTTTAGCACGCCGTGAGAAAGCGCGAAATTCGCTTATCTTAACGATTACACAGGTGTCAGTCGATGATTTTTACATCGATTTTTTCTTCACTTTCTTTTTTCTCTACATATTCTCGGATCTGAGACTCTAATTGAGCGACGATATCATCATTATCAATCCGTGTTTTTTGGCGCTCGCCATTGATATAAAGGCCTGAACGGCGATTTGCACCAGCAAGACCTAAGTCACTGACAAGTGCTTCACCAGGGCCATTGACCACGCAGCCAATCACAGACACCGAAATTGGCGTGACGATATCTTCTAACCGCTCTTCCAGCTGATTCATTGTATTCACTACATCAAACTCTTGGCGAGAGCAACTTGGGCAAGCAATAAAATTAATGCCGCGCGAACGTATTCGCAGTGACTTTAGAATATCAAAACCCACTTTGATTTCTTGCACTGGATCAGCCGCAAGTGAAACACGTAATGTATCACCAATTCCTTCAGCAAGTAACATCCCTAGACCAACTGCCGATTTAACCGAACCGGCTCTAAAACCACCTGCTTCGGTGATCCCAAGGTGCAGAGGCTGGTCGATTTCTTTTGCTAATAAACGATAAGCGCCTACGGCTAAGAACACGTCGGAAGCTTTTACCGAGACTTTAAACTGATCAAAGTTATGGCGCTGGAGAATTTCGACATGTCGCATCGCAGACTCAAGCAAGGCTTCAGGTGTTGGTTCACCATACTTTTCTTGCAAATCGCGCTCTAATGAGCCGCCATTTACGCCAATACGAATTGGGATATTGTGCTCACCCGCCGCGTCAATCACTGCACGAATACGGTCTTCACTGCCAATATTCCCAGGATTTATCCGCAAACAATCGGCACCGTACTTAGCCACTTGTAATGCAATACGATAATCGAAGTGAATATCCGTGACGAGTGGAATATCCACTTGCTCTTTAATGCTTTTGAATGCTTCAGCTGCATCCATTGTCGGCACAGAAACACGGACAATATCCGCTCCGGCGTCTTGGATAGCTTTAATTTGTGCCACCGTCGCATCAACATCTAGAGTATTGGTGTTCGTCATAGACTGTACTGCTATCGGTGCGCCATCACCAATAGGCACATTACCGACATAGATCCTTGTTGATTTTCTACGCTTTATAGGTGGTTCTGAAAACATGCTGACTACTCTGTTAACGGTAAATTGAATTTAGCTAGACGGTTTTTAGTAAACGCAGGCAATGACACTGGTTTACCGTCAAGCGTGACCTCTACGGCCTGATGCTTGCCGAGTATAACAGAAAAAGGGGCCTTACCTTCAACTGTCATAGTATATCCCGCTTTTTTAACACCAAATGCAACACGCTCTTGTGTTGCGTCAAACATTTCAACCCAACTTTCTTCGTTGAAATGCATGACTACCGTGCTCAATGCTGGGTCTCGTTTTGCCGCTTGCGGTTTCGCTTCAACAGGCACAGAAACCTCCGTTTCGTTCGCTTGCGCCTCACTTTGCGGGGTTGTGTCATTGTTTTGCTCAGTAGGTAATGCTAACTCATCAACCTTTGGCGTTGTGGCATTTTCAACTGGCGTCTCAAGCTGAGTGACCGGCGTTTCAGGCACCACTTCTTGCTCTGAGCTACTGGTCTGCCAAAACCAAAATGCCGACGACCCCAGCACGATAGCCAGCACAATGTAGCTCACCATCATTAGGCGGTTATCGTGGGCTTCTTTATGAGTGCGGCGAGAAAAGCTTTGCATTCGCTTTTTCTGTGGCGGCAACTCCGGAGATTGATATCGAGCCAGTACTTCCGTCGGATTCAATCCCAGTAACGCGGCGTAATTTTTAATATAGCCACGCACAAAGGTTTCAGGCCCTAGGTCTTGATAGTCATCCTGCTCGAGCTTGGTAAGTTGGGCATGAGTCATCTTTAAGCGCGATTCAATTTCAGCAAAGCTGATCCCGGCATTTTGTCTTGCCGTTGCTAAAGTTTGCCCGAGTGAAGGCTGCTCTTGTTCAGGTGCTTCCTGCTCTTTCATTGTTTGGTTCATAAAACGTAATTTGTTGGGTCTACAATTAGTAATCCGTGGCCTGCTTGCAGCGCCACATCAGGAGTGAGTTTATTCCATCGCATAATTTCATCGATCAACACACCATATCGATCGGCAATACTGAGCAAAGTATCTCCCGCCGTAATTTCATGCACGACATTGGGATTGTTAAGATACACCTTTTGACCTGCGTACAATCTTGCAGATTCCCGCACTTGATTATATTCCATCAATTCAACCATTTTAATGTCGTATTTGACTGAAATACTAAATAGGTTTTCACCTGCAATAACAGTATGAAAAGGTACCTGAGGAGGCGCAACGTCACGATTTAATAACGGCACACTTGAACTACTTGATGAGGTAGTCGCTAACACTTGAGGCTCACGTGAGCGAGGACTAAATGTGACTTCCGATGGGTCTGGTTGATAAAACTCAACCCGAGCTTCAGAGTCCGAGCTAACGTTCACTAAAGACGTGCTTTTTGCCACTTCAGGTTTTGCCGAAGGCGCAAAATTATTGGCCTCAGCGGGTGAATCAACGGTGAATGACTGGGTTGAATTCGATTGCGTTTTCTTACGTTTAATTTTAATTTTTGGATTCGCAACAATATGACTAGGCGACGCCTCGGCAAGCTTATTTAACTGTGCTTCTCGGTAGCGATTGCGCAACCGTTCAAATTCACTTGCAGCGATATTATTCGTTAAGATCAGCCCTGCTTGAGCAGATTTTGGGTAACTTTGCACCAAAGTCGTGGCGATGTCTTGCGCCTTCTGTAAGTGGCCCATTTGCATATGCACTAAGTGCCCAAGCATTAAGCTTCTTGGTGAAATAAATCCACGCTTGGCAACGTTATCAAGCACATCTTCTGCTCTTAAGAAATCGCTGCGAGCATAGTACAGGCCCGCGAGCGCAAGCTGCGATGACATCTGCTGAGCGTTATGCTTAATCGCGCTTTGCAGATACTCTTCAGCTAGGGAATACTCATTTTGTTTCAGCGCACACAGCGCCAAGTTTTCATAGCTTGCCGATACCCGCAAATAACTCGGTACCTCTATCGCTTTGAAAAAATATTGGCTCGCCTTGTCATACTGACCAACTCGGCAAAGAAAAGTGCCATAGTTGTTTAGCGTGTCGGGGTTATCTGGCTCAATATCCAAAGCCGCCTGATAGGCATTATCAGCGCGATGTTGCTCCCCCACCTGCTCGTAATAATACGCCAACGTATAATGGGCTTCGGCCAGTTTTGGCGCTAGCTGTAATGCCCGCTCTAAATTAAATTTGGCTGAGGTAGTGTTACCTGAATTGAGATATTGAAGTGCCAGTGCAATGCGAGTTCTTGCGGCATTGGTGTTATTGACTTGTTGTTCGGCCACAGGACGCCCGTCGGAGCGATAACTACTCTCCGTCACACAACCTGACAGAACTAAACTCGCGCCTGCGAGAATGGATGCAGCCAATCCTGTTTTGCGATAATTTCGCGATTGCATCACTCACCTTTGAATGCCACTGGGTTCTATGTGTGCCCTATATTACCCAAAAGGCTAAGAGATTCATCTATTTTTTACCAGATAGTCAGAACTTATCTGTGGTCAAGATGAAATGAGCTGGGTAAACCCAGCTCATGAATATTATTGTGCGCTCACATTGACAGCAATGGCATTATCGTCACGCTGTTTTTTCTTAGCTAAACGCTTGGTTCTGTCTACAACATCACCTACTAGCTGTCCACATGCAGCGTCAATGTCATCGCCACGGGTACGACGAACGATACAGGTAAGTCCTGCAGCTTGTAACACCTTAGAAAATCTATCGATGCGGCTGTTGCTAGAGCGACCATATTCATTACCCGGGAACGGGTTAAATGGGATCAGGTTAATTTTTGACGGCGTGCCTTTGAGAACTTGCACCAACTCATGGGCATGATCTGTACTGTCATTAACATCTTGTAGCATCACATACTCAATGGTGACGTCTTTATTTGCTTTAGAACCATCGATATAGCGACGACATGCTGCTAGGAACTCTTCAATCGGATACTTTTTGTTGATTGGTACAAGCACATCACGTAGTGGATTGTTTGGCGCATGTAGCGAAATCGCCAGTGCCACATCAATCTTTTCTTTCAAAATATCAAGCGCAGGTACCACACCCGATGTACTTAGCGTAACGCGGCGCTTGGATAAACCAAATGCCCAATCGTCCATCATTAGTTCCATCGCTGGTACAACGTTATTTAGGTTTAACAGAGGCTCACCCATCCCCATCATAACAATGTTAGTAATTGGGCGTTTAGTGCTATCGCCTTTATGCAGACCAATGTCGGTTGCCACGCGCCAAACCTGGCCAATGATCTCAGACACTTTTAAGTTACGGTTAAAGCCCTGCTGCGCCGTTGAGCAGAAAGTACATTCCAAAGCACAACCAACCTGAGAAGACACACACAGTGTTGCTCGGTCTTTTTCTGGGATCCACACAGTTTCAACTTCTTGGCCGCCTTCAAGTACTAGTGCGTACTTAATGGTACCGTCAGAAGCCACCTGCTTTACTGAAATTTCAGGTGCTTTAATCTCACACTCAGCCTGCAACCGCGCACGCAACTTTTTGTTCAAATTGCTCATGTCATCAAAGTTGTCGATACCAAAATGATAAATCCATTTCATCACCTGATCCGCGCGAAACGGCTTTTCGCCATATGATGCAAACAACTCGCGCATCCCCTCGCGATTTAAATCAAGTAAGTTAATTTTTTTCTCAATAGTGGTCATGAACAACCTCGGTTAAAGACGGTAAGAACAGCTAAATTGCCAACAACATATTGTACAAAAAAGCAGCAAACATCACAAATAATGTAACGTGTTTTGTGAAGTAGTGTGATTACTTTACAAAGCACGCTAATCCCTTTACTTAGCTACGGGACAAAAAAAGGGCTCGAAAGCCCTTCTTTGGCACCAAGTCTCGAATTAACGAGTACGTGGGCAGATTTCTTCTTCAGCGAAGAAGTAAGCGATTTCGCGAGCAGCAGACTCAGGCGCGTCAGAACCGTGTACTGCGTTTTCGTCGATGCTGTCTGCGTAGTCAGCACGTAGTGTACCAGCTAGCGCTTCAGCAGGGTTAGTAGCACCCATGATTTCGCGGTTTTTACGAACTGCGTCTTCACCTTCAAGCACCTGAACCATTACTGGACCAGAAGTCATGAAAGAAACTAGTGCACCAAAGAAAGGACGCTCTTTGTGCTCTGCGTAGAAACCTTCAGCTTTCTCTTGAGAAAGGTGAACCATTTTTGATGCAACGATTTTAAGACCAGCAGACTCAAAACGGTTGTAGATAGCACCGATGTGGTTTTTAGCTACAGCATCAGGCTTGATGATTGAAAAAGTGCGCTCTAAAGCCATCTTTTTTGCTCCAAAATATTATTGTGAATATTAACGGGCGCGAATTATACGTGTTTTGGTAGAAAAAACCTACTATCTCGCGCCGCTTTCTTTGCGAAGAAACGAAAGTTTGGTGAATTATTTGTCGATTAAATACGCAGAATTGCCAGCAGAAGCCTTAACAGCAAGGTCACTTGCCCTTCCTTGCACAATGTCAAAAAACCTGATCTACATCAAAATTACTTACTTAGCTTTCTTCTATACTGCGCCGCTTTTTAGAATCAGCACGCGAAATCACTCAACAGCTGACCCGTAATTAGGGCCTGTTTATCTTTCAAGTTTGTTTTTGCAGCAGTTTGATTGGTATTTATACAAGACAGAGCCTGCGTAGCATAGTTGTTCTATGTGAGTCAGGCGATAACACAGTAGAAATGCCAATCAAGCGCTGCCCTTTGGGTTCACCTGAGTGCGCTTTGTTCATTGTTGCTAGCGTCGCGACCAAAACACACTCAGGAGAACAAAAATAAAACAGCAAAGGTCAACAGGCCCTAGTTCAATGTATGAGGTAAACCATGTTTGTACCAGAACTTCTCTCTCCTGCCGGCAGTTTAAAGAATATGCGTTACGCTTTTGCGTACGGTGCCGACGCTGTTTACGCCGGACAACCAAGATACAGTCTGCGCGTACGTAATAACGAATTTGACCTAAACAACCTCGAAATCGGTATTAACGAAGCCCACCAGCAGAACAAAAAGCTCTATGTCGTATCAAATATTGCGCCACACAACGGCAAAGTGAAAACTTACTTACGTGATATTGAACCCGTTATCGCGATGAAGCCAGACGCGCTTATCATGTCCGATCCCGGGCTAATTATGCTGGTTCGAGATAAGTGGCCAGACATGCCAATTCACTTATCCGTGCAAGCAAATGCTGTTAACTATGCGGCGGTGCAATTTTGGGCAAAACAAGGGGTTGAGCGCGTTATTCTTTCTCGCGAGTTGTCGCTACAAGAAATAGAAGAAATTCGTACATTGTGTCCAGACACTGAGCTTGAAGTGTTCGTTCACGGTGCCCTATGCATGGCTTATTCTGGTCGCTGTTTATTGTCGGGTTATATCAACAAGCGCGATCCAAACCAAGGCACTTGTACTAATGCCTGCCGCTGGAGCTACGATGTCAAGCCTGGTCAAGAAAACGAAACTGGCGATGTTGTTCATAAGGTCGATCCAAAAGCAATTATTCCAACCTTAGGGGAGGGTCAACCAAGCGACGAAGTGTTTATGCTCGAAGAGCAAGGTCGCCCAGGTGAATACATGCCAGCATTTGAGGATGAGCATGGTACTTACATCATGAATTCCAAAGATTTACGTGCTGTCCAGTATGTTGATCAACTGACTCGCATGGGCGTGCACAGCCTTAAGATCGAAGGCCGTACCAAATCATTCTATTATGTTGCTCGCACCGCACAAGTCTATCGTAAAGCCATTGATGATGCTGTTGCGGGTAAACCATTTGACCCAAGCTTAATGAAAACCCTAGAAAACCTAGCCCACCGAGGATATACCGAGGGCTTCTTGAAACGTCATGTACATCAAGACTATCAAAATTACGACTACGGTCATTCGGTGTCTGACCAACAGCAGTTTGTTGGTGAAGTGCTAGGTCGCACTAATAATGGTCTCGTTGAAATTGAGGTTAAAAACAAGTTCTGTACTGGCCACAGCTTGGAATTAATGACACCTAAGGGCAATATTCACTTTAATCTTGAACACATGGAAAATAAAAAAGGCGAAGCGATAGATGACGCCAAGGGCTCTGGTCATATCGTCAAAATTCCACTGCCAGAAGACATAGACTTAAGTCACGCCATTTTAATGCGCAATTTGGGCCAAAGTGAGGACACTCGTAATCCTTTTAAAAAGGCATAACGATGGCACTGCTTATTAATGATAAATGTATCAACTGTGATATGTGCGACCCTGAGTGTCCTAATCAAGCCATTTACATGGGCGATAAAATTTATCAAATTGACCCTGACAAATGCACTGAATGCGTCGGCCATTACGACACACCAACCTGTGTAAGTGTCTGCCCCATTGATTGCATTAAACCAGATCCAAACCACAAAGAAAGCCTTGACCAGTTAGCCGAAAAGTACCTTCGACTCACTGAATAACAAGGTGAAGCCAGGCGCTTCACCTTGTTAATCTCTCAACCCCCCCTCTTCCCTACCTCACGATAAAGATTTCTTACACCTCTTGTCGAAATTTCAAATAGATATACTACAGTTAAAGCAGAGCATTAGGACTTTTAAAGCGTATTTTACTATCGCCGCTTGAGTGCGCTTTTAGCGTCTTAACCGCGGATATTTTTATATGAATTGGCTACACGTTGAGGTAAGGAAATAACATGGATTTGAACTCATTTGAGTCATTTTTTAATAGCGCGTACATGCCACATGGTCATTGCTATTTGTGGCAACCTCACCTGCTATGGACCAATGTCATCTCCGATATCTTGATAGCCGCAGCCTACTTTTCGATTCCCATGGCGATTATGATTTATGCAAAACAGCGCCCTGATGTTGGCAGAAATTGGGTCTTTGTGTTGTTTTGTAGCTTCATCACTTTATGTGGACTCACGCACTTAATTGGCGTTTATACCGTTTGGCATGGCGCTTATGGTATTCATGGCATTTCAAAAGCAGTCACAGCGTTTATCTCAATGGTAACGGCGGTTTATCTTTTTAGACTTATCCCAAGCGCTGTCGCAATCCCAACCCCCAATCAATTCCATGGCGTAACCGCAAGGCTCAAACGTATTACCGATGAAAAGCAGGCGCTTCATTCGCAACTAGACCAACACAGAGTTACCGAGTTTATGCTCGATGCCTTACCCACCAGTACCTTGCTACTTGACCAGCTACTCACCGTGAGTAAGTGCAATCCTTATTTTTATCGCGAGCTTGGGTACGACACGCCAGATGCATTAATTGGGCTGAGATTACACGATATCGTCAGTTTGGATGATCCGTTCGACAGCTTAGAGTCCATTAGCCAATCTCTACTTAACCAAAACGATTACAGTAAAGAAGCACTGTGCCATGTGAAAGACAAATTTGGCAATCAAATCCCGATGGAGATGCGCTTAGTACAAGAACCCCATGACGGTGCTAATCTCATTTTAGCGGTGTTTAATAACCTTTCGTCACTTAAACGCACAGAGCAAGCACTAGCGGAATCCACCGAACAAATGAAGCGTGCAATCGGGGCAACCGAAGATGGCATTTGGGAGTGGAACGTTGTCGACAACAGCGTCAGCTATTCATCTCGTTTAAAAACCATGATAGGTAAACGCGATGACGAAAAAGTCACCTATGACGACTGGTTTGCACATATCCACCCAGACCATCAGGGCAAAGTGCAAGATGCCATAGACCATCACTTTGCCACCAAAGACCAATATTTTGTCGAGTACTTAGGGCGAGACAACAAAGGAGAATACGCTTGGTTTTCCGCCGTAGGCAACAGCCAATTTGACGACCACGGTAAAGCATTGGTGATGTCTGGAGCACTTAGAAATATCCATCAGAAAAAATCCCTTGAGCTGCAAGTTGCGGAAAAAAGCAAAATTCTCAATGCCATCTACGAAGGTGCAAGTCAGGCTATTTGGCTATTAAAGGTAGAAGAAAAGCAAACATTTCGAGTGCTCGAGTACAATAAGTTTGCCTGCCAGCGCACTGGCGTAAAGCTCGAGCAAATACTAGGGAAAACCCTCAGCGAACTAAGAGGGACAGTGTTAGAAGCGGAGCTAGTAGATAGAATCGAAAAAAACTACCAACTTTGCGTTGAGGTCGCAAAACCCGTAGATTATACCGAAATGATACCATTCAAAAATAAAGAACATTGGTATCAGACGACTCTTTATCCACTTAAAGACAGTAAAAACCAAGTTGAGCGGATCGTTGGTATCGCCGTCGATATTACTGCGCGAAAATTCGCAGAAAAAGAGCTTGAAGACAACCAACGCTTTTTACAGCGAATGATAGATTCAGCGGTGTGTGGCCTTTATCTCTACGACTTAAAACTCCACAAAAACACGCGCATAAACAAGCGTTATACTCAACTCCTTGGTTATACAATTCAAGAGTTAGAAAGTTCAAATTTAGAACTATGTTTTCATGAAAGTGAACGCGCACTCGTTTACGAGCATATTGATGAAGTGAGAGCCAGCCAAGACGGTGAACTTATCCCGATAAAGTATCGTTTTAGACACAAAGAAGGGCATTGGGTTTGGTGTTACTCCGTCGATACCGTGATCACTCGAGCTCACAATGGCGAGCCAGAGTTGATGCTGGGTACTTTTGTCGATATGACCGAGCACACCGAATTGCTATTACAGCTGCAAGAATCCAACGCCCACCTTGAGCACTTTGCCTATATTGCTTCTCATGATTTGCAAGAGCCACTCAGAAAGATCACCGCTTTTTCGGACAGTTTGGCGCAAAGAATTACGCCAGAACTCAAAGACTACGACGATGCAAAGTTTGAAATAGAGCGCTTGGTTGATGCCAGTCAACGAATGCGGATCATGATCCAAGACCTACTCAAGTTATCACGCTTACATTCCCATGAGTTGAAGCTACAAACAACCAATCTAACTTTGTTGTTAGAAGATGTTTGTGAAGTGATGAGCTTTAGTATCGAGGAAAGCGGCGCAGAAATTAAACTAGAGAATGGTGATTTACCTATCGAACTTGATCCCTCGCTTTTTCTTCAAGTGCTGCAAAACTTAATCAGTAACAGCATTAAGTTTAAGTCACCAGAGCGTGCGCCCGTGATCCAAATTTACGCCAGCCAAACCGGCCATGAAACGGTGATCCATTACAAAGACAATGGGCTTGGGATCCCAAAATCTCGACGTCAGCAAATCTTTGAACCGTTCAGGCGTTTTGGCACCACACAAGAGTATGGCAGTGGTATTGGACTAGCGCTGTGCCGACAAATCGTAAAACTGCATGGCGGCACAATAAAATGCCTGCAAAGTGATGATGGCGCTTTATTTGAAATCATACTGCCAAAAGAAGTTAAGGAGTAATAATGGAACTGTTATTAGTTGAAGATGATCCAGATGATGTCTACTTTTTTAAAAGAGCATACAGCAGTATTACCAATGCGCCAGAGCTTAAAATTTTTTCTGACGGTCATGAGCTGCTGCATTACCTCGATTCTATCGCAACCTACGACCAAGTTATTTTGCTGGATTTAAACATGCCAAAAATGAGTGGCTTTGAAGTTATGGAAGCTTTAAAAAATGAACAAGTTGCCGATAAATTAATAACGGTGTGCTATACCACCTCTACTCACCACAGTGACATTCGTAAAGCATATCAATTGGGTGCTAAGTCATATATTACCAAGCCCGGACGCTTAAGTGATTTAGAGTCGTTGATCAAATTAATCAAGCAGTATTGGTTTGACAATAACTGTGTCGTGCAAGGGTAACTATGAATACATGGCTGATTTATCTTCTTGAAGACAACGATGAAGATGCTTACTTAGTAAAGCGCACACTTGCAAGTACTGATGGTAGACAAAAGTTTAACGTGAAACACTTCAAAAATTTAGAACAACTTGAAACCGCCTTAAACACAGTCAAGCCAGAAGCTATCCTTATCGATTTAAATATCGATGAGAGCCAAGGTCTTACCACGCTGATTAAAGTAAAACAGTTGCCAATCAGCGCCCCTATAATCGTGCTAACTGGGGTATCTGAAACACTGTTTGGCGAAAAGGCAATTCAACTTGGTGCGCAAGATTATATCCCAAAACACGAAGTAAGCGGCCCACTACTGGCACGTACAATCACCTTCTCAAAAGAACGCTACGAAATGCAGCGGAATCTAGAGAACCTAGTGGTGATGGATAGACTCACTATGCTACATAACCGCGGCGCATTTGATAACGAATTAGAAAGAGCGATTTCTGAGTCAGAGCGGTATGGTCATGGATTTGGTGTGCTGTTTATTGATCTCGACAACTTTAAACCAGTCAATGATCAGCTTGGTCATCAAGCGGGCGATCAATTGCTAAAAATACTGGCAGCAAAACTTAAAATGTATAAACGTGCGTCAGACTTTGTTGCACGCTACGGTGGTGATGAATTCGTGGTTATCGCCCCTCATCTAACAGAAAAAAATCAGTTACGAAAACTGGCTCAGCATAAGTATGACTTGCTCAGTGATAATTACTGTCTCCAAGATGAAAGCGCAAATATCCGCGAAGTAAAACTGGACTTAAGCATTGGCGCAGTGATTTATCCAACTGACGCCACATCTGCAGAAGAGTTAGTTGCTAAAGCAGATAAAGCTATGTATCACGCGAAGACGAATCAATTGCCTTACGCGTTTTACTCGGATGCAGGACTCACAGCAAAATAGTAGAGTGAGGAGTGTACTAATCCATTCTATTTTTTAGGTATTGTTTGTCGGCTTTTCTCCTTACGTGGTTGCGCCTTTCCACGAAAGGCAAAACATTACTTCGTTGTTTTCGACGCTCTCCCCCCTGCCTTTCCTCTAGCAACTCTTCTAGTTGAGACAGAGTAATTAGCCTTTTCATAGCAACCTCCACATCACACCACTTTCTTTTTTATAGTCGCTTTTACAAAAAACCCCAATCTAGCAGGCAAAAATCTAAGCCCACCACTCAACAAAATCACATTTTAAACTTTTATTTTACAAAATACTCACATTTAGGTATAACTTGATTGAACAAAAAACAAACAGAAAGGATACAACATGAAACGCCACTATCTATCAGCGTGTTTAATCGCGCTCCTCTCACATCAGGCAACAGCTGCAGGTCAGCATGACTCTGTAGCTATGCCTGAATTTACTGCTGAACACATCAGTGCCTTACCTATTTCTAGTGTAATAGCAGTAAACCCTGAACTGTTTCTTTTCAGCAATGCTTTACAACAAGTAGATTGGCAGCAGGTGCTTGACAGCACGGCACCGCATTTAAGCGACAAGCTCGAAGTGATCTTGCACTATGCTGGATATGCCAGTATTAACCCTAAATTGTTGCTGGCACTAATGGAACTTGAGTCTGGTGTGATAAGTAACCCAGATAAACAATCCCTCTTTGCACCGTTTGGTACACTCTCTCATGAACAGGGATTTGATGCGCAAGTAAAAGATGTAGCGCTTAATCTCAGTGCAAGATACTACGCATTCCAAAAACTTCGTGATGAAGGCAAAGCTAAAAAATTACCAGCAGTCAACGAAGCAACTGTTGCACTTGCAGATCTGACACACACATCGGCAGATGCCCTATTCAATACTTATCAAACGTTATTTAACGGTGAGTCATTAGCATTAAAAGCGGACAACAGCATCGCTTTTAATGAACAAGCTTCAACACAAGCGGTATCAGCTGCTAGCTTTAGCATGAGCTTCCCGTGGCCATCCGGTTACGCTTGGTATAGCGGTGGTGCACACTCAAATACAGGCTCTGGTTACCCTTACTCGTCGCTTGATTTTAATAACGGCTCAGGTGGCTGGGGAAGTAATACACCTTGGGTTCAAGCAGCGCATGGCGGCACAGTCACTCGTTACTCAGCTTGTAATATTCGCGTGACTCACTCAAGCGGTTATTCAACTCAGTATTACCATATGGAAAGTTTGCAATATAACACTGGTGATGTCATTTCTGCAGGCGCTTGGCTTGGCCGTTATGCGGACGATAAAGCAACGGCATTGTGCCAAGGTGGCCAATCAACCGGCCCTCACGTTCACTTTTCGCTACTGTACAACGGTGGGCATATTTCGCTGCATAACTGGTACATCAGTGGCTATCGTATAGATGTGGGTAACTCCAACTATGACGATAACTGTAATCGCTTCTTCTTTGAGAAGAACGGCTATCGTACTTGTGCATGGCGTGCATTGTACAAATAAACAGCCTTAGCTTACACAAGCATGGTATTAGGCTCAGCTTTTTAGTTTGAGCCTAATAAATAACTTAAATTTTTTGTAAAACAAATGTATATTAAATTTAATCTGGAATAAAAAAGGATTTAATACTTCTATGTTTGCAAAGGAATATTCCAACAACTCGCTAGCATGGCAAGATCGAGCATTTTTTATTCTGACTCATGCTCGAGCCAATACCAGTTCCACCAATTATACTGTGCTAATCAAAGTGCTGGAGACGCTAGGACATACAGTCAAAGTTGATACTCGACTACCAGAGCCAGCGCTGCGTGAACAAATCGCATTATTTTTGGTGGATACAGAACACCGAGATTGTAATGAACTTATCAGTGCTGAAGTAAAGCTATTGGCGGCTAAACACAAAGTACTGCTCTTTAATGCCTATGAAGACAGCGTGAATGAAAAAACGGCGCTACTTGGCAATGTGAAAGGTATACTCTATCACCATGCTCCGCCAGAGACGTTATTTCAAGGATTAAGCAGTGTGCTCAAAGGCGAGCTTTGGTTTTGTCGCAGTGCTATCTCAGAGGCATTTAGCGAACTGATCGCCGCGATGCCACAAGCATTGCCTAACAGCGACATTATCTTAAGTAATGAAGAGTTAAATATGCTTACCGGCAGAGAAAAGTCTGTGATCAAGCTTATTGCTGCTGGTGCTAAAAACGAAGATATCGCTGATAGACTAAACATCAGTAGTCACACAGTAAAAACGCATATCTACAGCGCATTTAAAAAAACCAATTCACGCAACCGAGTTGAGCTTGCTAATTGGGCGCTACGCCATATACCAATAGTGAGTTTGAATTAAGAGCTGTGTAAAAACACACAATAAAACTGAGATAAAAGAGAAGTAAATAGATGGCTAGCATGGTACTAGCCATCTGCAGAAAATCATAGGGCTTACGCTACACCGTAGCTATCACGGTATGCTTTAACTGCATCCAAGTGCGCATCCATACCACCTTGTTGCTCAAGGTAAGTGATAAGATCAGCCAATTTCACGATAGACACTACTTGAGTATTAAAGTCGCGCTCAACTTCCTGAATAGCAGAAAGCTCAGCTTTGCCTTTTTCTTGGCGATCTAATGCGATTAATACGCCAGCAAGATCGGCACCATTAGCAGCGATAATTTCCATCGACTCACGAATAGCAGTACCCGCGGTGATCACATCATCAACAAGCATAATACGACCTTCAAGCGCCGAACCTACTAAGTTTCCGCCTTCGCCATGCTCTTTCTTTTCTTTACGATTAAAGCAATAAGGCACATCTTTATTGTGATGATCGGCAAGTGCAACGGCTGTCGTTGTCGCAATAGGAATACCCTTGTACGCTGGGCCAAACAACACATCAAACTCAATGCCAGCATCTTCCAATGCCGAAGCATAGAAACGACCTAAACGCGCCAGATCACGACCCGTGTTAAACAAGCCTGCATTGAAAAAATAAGGGCTAGTACGACCAGACTTTAACGTAAACTCGCCAAACTTAAGCACCTGCTTTTCTAAGGCAAATTCAATAAACTCTTTTTGATACGGTTTCATGTTTTTCCTACTGAGTGTTGATTACGCTAACGCTTGCTTTTGTAGATCAATGATTTCACGAATTGAGTGTTTCGCAAGACCTAGTAACTCATCTAGCTCGTCGAACGAGAATGGTTCGCCTTCAGCTGTCCCTTGTACTTCAATCAGTTTGCCAGTTTCAGTCATGATCACGTTCATGTCTGTCTCAGCCTCTGAATCCTCAAGATACTCAAGATCGGTAATTGGCTGACCTTTATAAACCCCAACCGAGATTGCCGCTATCATAAATTTTAACGGGTTTACATTGATCATGCCTTTGGCACGCATGTGTGTTAATGCATCGACCAATGCCACACAAGCACCGCTAATTGACGCCGTGCGTGTACCACCGTCCGCTTGAATAACATCACAGTCGATAGTAATGGTATTCTCACCTAGCGCTTTTAAATCAACTGCGGCACGGAGAGCGCGCGCGATTAAGCGTTGAATTTCCATGGTACGGCCGCCTTGTTTGCCACGTGCCGCTTCACGGTTGTTACGCGTATGTGTAGAGCGCGGAAGCATACCGTATTCTGCGGTGATCCAGCCCTTGCCTTGACCTTTCATAAAGCGTGGCACACCCGCTTCTACAGAAGCCGTACATAACACTTTGGTGTTACCAAACTCTACCATTACTGAGCCTTCAGCGTGCATTGTATAGTTACGAGTAAATGTAACCGGCCTGATCTGATTTGCAGTTCTTTCGCTTGGACGCATCCACGTTCCCCCATCATCAAAATTTGCCGTACATTATAAAGGGATCATAGAGACTATGCCACGCGATCCGACTAAAAATAAAATTCACTTTAGGGCTGTGTGGAAATTCGGCTATAATGCTCCGGTTAAACCAAGCTAATTTAGGGACTTTATATGATCCATAGTATGACCGCCTACGCCCGCAAAGAAGTGAAAGGTGACTGGGGCACTGGGGTTTGGGAAATTCGTTCAGTTAATCAACGCTACCTCGAAACCTTTATCCGCGCACCAGAACAATTTAGAGGCTTAGAGCCAGTAATACGTGAACGCCTGCGTAAACACCTACAACGCGGCAAAGTTGAAGTATTCCTAAAGTTCACCGCAAATCCTGCACACGTTGGCCAACTAACCGTCAACGAATCGCTTGCAAAGCAACTTGTTGAAAGCGCAAAGTGGCTACAATCACAAAGCGGCGGTGATATCAATCCAGTAGACATTCTGCGCTGGCCAGGTGTAATGGAAGCCGAAGAAGTCGATTTAGACACCGTAAACAGCGAACTGTTAGGTGGCTTTGATGAGCTAGTTGAAGACTTTAAAGCTGCACGAGCAAGTGAAGGTGAAAACCTAGAAACCATGCTCACCACTCGTCTTGACGGTATTCTAGAGCAAGTTGCCATCGTTGAAAGCTACATGCCTGAAGTCACGAAGTGGCAACGTGAAAAACTTTCACAAAAGTTAGAAGAACTAAAAACCGACATCGACGAAGGCCGCCTAGAGCAAGAGCTGATTTACCTTGCGCAAAAGCAAGACGTTGCAGAAGAACTCGACCGCCTCAAGTCACACGTCAAAGAAACCCACAAAATCCTCAAAAAAGGAGGCGCTTGTGGCCGTCGTTTAGACTTTATGATGCAAGAATTCAACCGCGAATCTAACACCCTAGCCTCAAAGTCAAT
Organism: Pseudoalteromonas sp. BMB; assembly: GCF_001709235.1. NCBI lineage: Bacteria > Pseudomonadati > Pseudomonadota > Gammaproteobacteria > Alteromonadales > Pseudoalteromonadaceae > Pseudoalteromonas > Pseudoalteromonas sp. BMB. Next base: position 150,581 of record NZ_MBQA01000161.1, on the reverse strand, counting down.
CAACAGCGACATCACCAACGCCGCCGTTGAACTTAAAGTGTTAATTGAGCAAATGCGCGAGCAAATTCAGAATATTGAATAACACGCCGATATTCTATCAGCTTTGAAAAACCGCCTCTCGGCGGTTTTTTATTGGGTTCATTTTATGGAGTATATTAACCTTCATAGTTTCGCTAAACTTCAACTGTCATTAGAATAAAAAGGCAACTGCATGATTAACCTGTTCTGTACACAAAAACTCATTGCAAAGCTCCCTGTCAATGAAGGAGTTATACCCACTTGTTCCGATACAAAACTGACTGATTTAAGTCCGCCAGACACTCACCCTTTGTCAGATTGGCATGCTAATTTGCTCACAATACAACGCAGAAACTGTGTGATCCTGACGCATAATCAAACCCGCTTTCCGGTATTTATTATTGGTCTCACCAAACCAGATTTTGCAAAGTTAGATTTTCTATTTGCTGATAGCTTTATGAATACCTTGCTAAAAGTAGATGCAAATAACCAACAATTACAAAAAGCAGCCTCATTACTCGGCCCGCTAACAATCGCCAAAGCCAATAACCGTAGTGTGCAAGGGACGATGAATCAAATGAAAGGCGATATAGAGCATCAACTTTGGTTCGACCAAATTAACATCATGGATTGTTCGCCGTATAGAACTGCAGCCTGGTTAGCTGAACGCCCATGCATGGTTAAAGGACAAAAAGACTGTATTTGGCCAATTAAGGAAATGCTCGCTTTATTAAGCTAACACCCAATAACAAAAGCTATGCCATTGCTAACTTAGCCGCCTGTTTCCACATGAATGCCGGCATGCTATTTCGCAACTGCCAAGTGATACTCATGGGTTGGCTACCAGTGTGCGATACATAGTCAACTTCGCCAAAATTAACAAATCCTATGGTTTTGCCAAATTCGTCTTTTGCTTGCTCTCTAACAAACAGAAAAAGTCGCTTACCCTTTGCTTTGTGAGTGATATAGTCTAGACCTCTACCATAATCAGGCCTTGCTGAGTTTTGGCTTTGCCAATGGAAAAGCTGTTCATTTATCGCGTAGTCGTGATACATAGTAGTGGGCGAAAACTGCTTTTCGTTTTTATTCAACGTAACGAATAGCTGCTCAATATTTTGCTCTCGAATGCTAAAAACACCTTCTCGAGAATTAGCCTGCTTTTCAAAAGTAGACACACCAAAGCCAACCAATATTTGCTCTCTGGCATAACGAGCCCCAGAATTTACATAATGCCCCAAGTGATAAATACCGTGTGGGCAGGGTTAGTGTGTGACTAAGTGGCGTGAATTAAGACTTTGCCCATACTGCCCCCTTGTCAAAAAGAGAAAGTCTTTCTCAACTAGAACGAACACCCAACACTTTTATGCGCGTAAAAATGTAAAAAACTACACTTTTATGCGCATAAAAGTGTAGCTTGAGTTATAGTATAGGTCGTTAACAATCTTAATTGGCGGGAAATAACAATGCAGCGTAACTTACTTAACGCCTTAATGGCATGGAAAAACCAATCTGTACGCAAGCCATTATTAATCGATGGCGCAAGACAAACAGGTAAAACCTATCTGCTGCAAGAGTTGTTTGGTAACACCTTTGCCAACATCCTTCGTATCGACTTTCTTGAAAATCCAGCCTACAAAGAAGCGTTCGATGGCTCACTCTCACCTGACGAGCTAATAATGAACATTGAGCTTTTGACCAATCAGGTGTTCAACCCAGAAACCGATCTGCTGATATTAGATGAAATTGGCGAATGTGAACGTGCCGTTACCTCACTTAAGTACTTTGCCGAGAAAGCACCCTCCTATTTTGTCGCTGCCAGCGGTTCAAATATTGGTTTGCTCAACACCTTCCCTGTGGGCAAGGTAGAACAATACAATTTACGACCACTGACCTTCCAAGAATTTATTTATGCATCAAACGAGCAAGCGCTGATCAAAGCGTTTGACAGCCAAGCAAGCACACCTGCGGTGCACACTAAATTGATGGATAAACTAACAGATTACTTTTTTACCGGTGGTATGCCGGAAGCCGTTTCTGCTTGGTATCAGTTTAAAGATTCAAGCATTTTAGAGCGGGTTGAAAAAGTCACAAAAATTCATGCCGATTTAGTTGAAGGTTATCGCCGCGATTTTGGTAAGTACGCAGGCAAGGTCGATGCTACACTGATTGAATCTGTGTTTAATAGCATTCCAGCGCAGCTATCACTTGTCAGCGATGAGTCCGTTAAACGCTTTAAATTTAAACATGTGCATGAGCGTAAATCTCGTTATAGCGATTTTGCAACCGCGATCCATTGGCTTCATTGCTGCCGTTTAGCTTTGCCAAACTACCCTGTTGAAGGATTGCCAAAATCGCCACTAGCGGCCTATAAAAAAGAAAATATGGTTAAATTGTTTCTATTTGATGTGGGGCTGCTTAATCATATGCTAGGCAGCAGTTATAAAGAGATTAAGCAACAACGCTATGAATACAAAGGTTACGTGGCTGAAAACTTCGTGCAGCAAGAGCTCACAGCCATCGGCGTTGACCCAAGTTATTCATGGAATGACGCCCGCGCCGAAATCGAATTTATTTTGGCAACCGATGAAGGCGATATCATCCCTATTGAAGTCAAAAGTGGTAACCGTACAAGGGCAAAATCGTTGGCATCTTATGTTGAAAAATGTGCACCAAGTAAAACTTTTAAGTTAACTGGTACACAAGGCTCATCAGCGTTAGAACAAACCAAAATCGTAATGCCTTTGTATTTCACGCAGTATTTACCTCAGAGATGGTAAAAGCGCGTTATCTAGAAGCACAAGATCTACACAAAGTTACCTTATGGGTAACAATTTGAGGCCTGAATGCCTACCATTCGACACTCTGATTTATCACTCTTGGATACCATAGTATCCATATTGAGTTTATTTCTATTGAAATGGACACCATAATGTCCACTTCAGGCTAGGTAAGTTTTCTGCTGACTCATCTCTATCGCATAGAACCAGCAAAAAATAGCCAAACTATGTTGACAGAAATCGTGCTCGATAAAGCCCTTCAAAACTTCTATTTTTAAGTCCTAATAGCAGTATAAAAACGGCACTGTTTTTCCGTAGTCATAGCCAAGAAGCACCACTAAGATTTAGTAAAAGCCATAGACAAGTGGTGGGCAGCTTGGTGAGAAAACAGGCATTTTTGAGCGGTTTATTTTCAGTAAACTTTTGAATTTTTTAATGTTTAGATTGCCACTCAATGAGCAAATTCAAAAAATATATTGAATAAAGCTCACTAACCTCAACAAAAACGCCACCCGAGGGTGGCATTTGTCTTTTACTCTTCTTTATTTTCGAGTGCTTCTTCTCGGCGTAAATAAGCACCAGCTTCATCACTACTTGCACGCAGTTGATGGTTTTGGTCCACTGCTCTCGTTTGCTGATTGAGTTGGTACACTTGTGAGGCATTGCCTAAATCACGCTCGCTGGTAATCGCGGCGATGGATTCTCGGTCTTTTAAGAAGCTAATCACATCTTTACGGATGTCGCTTAGCTGTGCATCGTCTTTATGCATTTCTAAAATATGTCTTGGGTGCTCTAGGTTTTTCATGCCCGTGGCAGCGAAGGTCGTTGATACAATTCTCGACACCACTACCCAAGGGGTAATACTGCTGCGTACTAGCGTATTTTCAGAGCGTGTGGAATCGTGAATACCAGTACCTGTTGATATTTTAGACTCAGTAAATGTCCCTTCACACTTAAAATAAACCAGCAGAGATTCAAACTGCATCTCGGCATAGAATACGTGTGCAGCATTGGTTAGCATTGACGCAAACGATTTAATCAATAAGCCACTTAGCAGTAAATGCACGGCTACCATCACAACAGCGCTGAATGACGCGATGTTTTCTTCGCTGAAGGCACTAGAAAAATTACTGATATTGGCGCTCGTTACATAGTGGTAAATATCTACTATGGCATAAGCAAAAAAGACGCTTAATCCAAGGGTCACTAGCAGCAATAAGTTACCACCAAGTAAGGATAAAAACCTAAAGCGTTCAAATGATTTACCTAAATCTAGGGGTAGAACTTTAGGTTGTACTTCTTGGATCATTTCGCCTTTAAAGCCACCTTTACCATCAACTTGTTCTTGCAAGCTGGGATCTAGCTCCCGATAAACCCGGTTTGGTACTTCTTTATAACGGCGATTAGCCATCACCAAGTTGTCGAGGTTAATAAATATCTCGTTTGGATGTACTGATTCTTGCCAGTTCTCTCTTAATTCAGACACTTCAACCACTGGATTTACTTTGTCTAAACGCGCTTTAAGCATAACAGCAATAATCGCGCTACAGCCAAGTGCAAGCACGATAACGCCCGTGAGATAAGCCCAAGTATGAAAACTAGGCAAAGGCGCAAAAAAGAGCTCAATATCGGCTTTACTTAACTTTCCTTCATCCATGATGTAAGACAAAGTTAAGCCAATCAGGATTGGTAGCACAAAAGAGAGCGAAATCACTTTAGCGAGGGTCGCACTCCCCAAAGATTCAATAGCATGTTCCGCTTTGCGTGAAATCGGTTTAGCCGCGCTGTACCAGCATGACAAAATATATATCATCAGTAAGGTGCTATAGATTGGAAAAGTCAGCTCCCCAGCATCACCGGCAAAGCCAGAAAGCGATACAAACGCCACCACACCATAAAGCACAATTGCGGTTAATGTACTCACCCATGCACCAAATAAGCGTTGGCTCATATTTCTGATAGGATAAGGGAGAAAGAGTAATTTAGGTGCAATGCTGTGAAGCAAACGCGATAAGAACCCTTTCGGTTCTACAAACGTGCTGTTCTTTCGGCCAATCAACATTTCTTCTAGCGTTTTCGCCGCATAAGCCACATCAGCCTTTTCTTGCTGGGCGGTTGAAGTTTCTGACTTACTGAAGTTATACGCTAAAGAGGTGGGATGGTTACGACCCACAAAAAAACGCAGCGTTGCATATATTCCTTTTGCAAGAGAAGTGATCCCAAGACCTAAAATCAACATGCCAAATAGCATGATGATCCAACCCATACCCGCATCGCTCTTAACTGAGCTGGCGGCAATCACCAGTAATGCAATTCCAGCAATAGTTTGTATTGCACCACGAATAGCTGTGATTTTACCTTCCGTTTTAAATGGGTTTTTAAGCCCTAAATCAATAGAGCCATAATCAAAAGCCACTAGCAGCCTCCTTGTATAAACAGTCCAATGTCGGTGGCTAGGAGGTCGTCTAGTTTACGCAGCGTCCAGCCACACCTTTCAATTTCTGCAATACTCTGCACAATAACTTGTTAAGTTGCAACGAGTTTCGTTTGAATTCAAAGAAGTTCCCACTTACTGTTATCAAATCGTCTAACTTCGTTACAATTAGGCGAAATAGACAGAAGATAAAGCCACTCGTTTTCTACCAATTGTTTTACAACTGGATGTGCTGCCATGATTTGCTCTAGTGCTTCGGTTGGTGCTTGTACAATGACGCTTAAACGTTGTGGGGTATGCATCCATTTGTCACCGTTGTGAACGGATTGCATTGGCAAACCAATTCGCAAATCTCCGCCATTGCCCTCAAACACTCCAATTCTGCCCCCCACGATATTATGCAACACCTTGTTACCACTGCCGTATTTGTGGGTATCGGTTACCGAAGCGTTATATTGCATATTGATCCAGTTAGTGACGAGCATAGGGGCGGTTAAAATAGCAGTTAACTGGCTAAAGTCTTGATCTTGCTCGGCGCTGTATTCGTGCAAAAAGACTCGACCTTGCAGGTCAATCCCCTGCGTAACTTGTCTCGGCGCAACCACAAATGCCGCATTGTTGGCAAGGCCCCATTCTGGCCTAACTTGAGACCAATCTTTAGTACGGGCTATAAATTGCTGCTCTAATTGCTGTACGGATAACGCTTTACCAGTTATCGCAAGTGTATGGGCACGCTCTACTCGAGCCAGATGCGCTGCCTGCTTTAACCAGCGGGTTATCTCTGTATCTATTTCGCCATAGGGGGTAATTGTTTCAGTGGTGGTATTATGCAGCGCTGCAATAAACCGCGTTTGCGGCGGAATAGCGATGCCAAGCGCGATTAATTCTGCGCGTACCGCTTGGTCATTAAGAAGTTGCGCGAGTACTTTAACATTCACTTCTCCCGACTGGCCGCCACATGCACCACATTGCAGCCCGGCTTCATGTAAATTATTGGTGGTATGCGCTCCGTGGCCAACCAGTAGGACCGTATCAGCAAATTCGGTCAGTCCCATCCCTTTTAATATGCCAGCTGCGAGTTTAGCTTGCTCCAAAACAGTAACTTCGTGTTCGCCTTGTTTTAATTGCCACTTCCTTGAATCAATATGGCTATCGACGGGATGCTGAGTTTGTTGTAGTGAAAACACTTTGCTAAATAGCTGATAAAAGTAACTCATCCCCATCGACTCCACCATCGAAAATGAAGCCGCAGCAGAATGAGACCAGCTATGCCAACGACCAGCTTGCTGCCGTTTTGTGGCAAGGTGCTGGGGTGCAGGCGTTTGTATTGCGGTGATTGGCGCTTTTAGTAATCCGGGTAACTGTGGCCGACTAAAACGGCAGTTAGTCGCATGATAATCAATCGGTAGGCCAAAGAAACCAGCATAGCCTATGGTTTGAATGCCTGCGCTTTGAGCTTCCAGCGCACGGCGGATCACCTCTGAGCGCACATCAATACAAAAAGCAGCTTGTAAGGTCGGTGTAGCTTGCTCACGAGCCCCCTCAGATTTTACCTGCTGAGTTTTTAGCTGCCCTACTAAAGTGGCTTGATAACAGAGCTCGAGTGCCCGCTGAAATACCAGGCGCGGCAACAATGCTTTTTTATGCTCAAGCACAATCTCAGCAAGTTGCTGCTTTTGCTTGTTCCAATGGTATTGAATACGGGTAAAGGTCGTTGGATGGCGTTCACTCACGTAACGCCAAATCACCAGCTCCCACGCCATTCGAATGGCCAATAGGGCACGCATATCGGAAGCCGGATGCTGGGCAAGATCTGCTTGCCAGCGTTCATAAGCCGCCCAAGATGCCCAACCATTAATATCTAACAGTAGCATGTGTGCATAATCACTCAGCTCATTAAAACCAATCCCTAAGGTGTCGACAGCGAGTGCAATTAAAGACTCAGGAGACGTTGGCAAAGCCTTAAAGTAATCCACTAAACCCGACTCCCCCATAACGATGCTTATTCCCAAATCTCGTGATACGGTTTCATGCCAGTGACGATACACACAGAGTTTATCCTCACCTTGGGTTTGTTTGAGAATAGGCTGCACCTGCTGATAATGCGCGGCGCAAAATTGGCTAATTTGGTGGCTGATCTCCTCTTGCCATGGCATCTTATGCTCAGAGCGATAACGGTCAAGCAAATCCGCTAATGTATGCCAGTGTGGCAATTCGCCGCAATGACTTTTTTTGAGCCAATTGAGTAGTGCATTGGTGCTGCGATCCACCGCGTAATGTGCCGCAGATTGCTGCAATGCTTGCTCTGAAATCGCCTCTTGCTGCCATTTTTCAAGATAAAATGCCACGGGCATCAGCATTCTAACCTGTGCCAATGCACTCATTTTATTGACCACCGCATCAAAGGGCAGATCGCGCATTCCCCAAAATGGATTCACTGCGATCAATTGATCGAGTGGCCAAGTTGGCGCAATACGTGTTTCAGCGCTCAGGAGTTGTTGCTGTTGCGGCTTAGATAGCTGAGTCTGTTTGTTGTCTTGTGTCTCTATCATTACTTCTGCTCCTCGTGCCCTGCAGCATAGCGATGAATGGCTAGGTGTTTCTGCTTTTTAATACTTGGCAAATGGACGGGCCAAAGTAATATGGTTAATCGCGTCATCCACTCGTCTAGGTACAGGCCGGCATACAACACCCGAGAGAGTTTTTGCACCGTTATCAAATGTGCGCGGTAATAGAGCAGATAATTTACTACGATAAGTACCACTACTAAGCTGAGCAACCAAATATCAGCACCATCGAGTGCTTGCGCTCTAAGATCATTTGGTAGCGCGACCACCAAGTGCAATAGCCACTTTTGCGCACTATAGGCTGCCAACAACACAACGGCTGCGGTGATGATTCTAAAATAGCTGCTAGGGGCTTGCGCCTCAAAACGCAGCGCTAACCACACCGTTAATGCGCCAACCATTAATCCCCAAATACTGATAGGACCTTGATATTCAATGACAACTGCAGCTGCTGTAGTGAGGCCAGTTGCCACGGCAAGTGCAATGAGCCATTGCCACAAGGGCGGTTCAAGCTGGTCGCTCAAGCGACGAGTCAAATCTTCATGGATCCACTGGCTTGAGTTTAAAAATGCGTGGGCCTTGTAGGCTGAATGCGCTAATAAGTGTAACAGCGCTAATTCATATAGTCCCAAAGCACACTCCACTAGCATCAGTCCCATTTGTGCACAGGTTGACCAAGCCAAGCGCACTTTTAAACTGATCCGCGTTGTCATGATTAGCGCGGCCAATAATGTCGTTATTCCTGCCACGATCAAGATCAGCCATTTCGCAGCTTCTACGCGTAAAATCAAAGGGCCAAACACCATCACCAAAAAACCACCCAGATTAATGATCCCTGCATGCAGCAGCGCACTTACCGGTGTGGGTGATTCAACCACTTGCATCAACCAGCCATGCACTGGCAGTTGCGCGCACTTTATCAGCGCCACAATTGCAAGTAAGCCAGCTGCTGATTGCTCTAGCGCAGTCAGTGTCGTTGAATGAGTTAAGTAATAGTTTGTGATGTCATTAAGCTGGAGCATACCAGTGCTGAGGTAGATACAAATAAAAGCCCCCATTAGTGCACTTTCTGCCAAGCGCGCCAAAATAAACTTTTTGTGTGCGGCCAATGCCGCTCTCGGGCGGTTAGGATAAAACAGCAGTAGACGATGCAAGCTCAAGCTAATGCCGACCCAAGCCAACCAAAATAGGACTAAGTGATTACTGAGCACCACGATAGTTACGCTCAGTAATGTGGTGAGTAGATAGCGAAAATAGCGGCCCCGGTGTTTTTCACCATGTAAATAGTGAATGGAGTAACGCAGTAAAATAAAGCTCATAAAGCCAATCAATGACACCACGCTAAGCCTTAAAAAGTTTATTTCAAACAGGCTACTGGCAATATCACCTTGCGTTGCCCAACTTCCCCAGCCAAGAGCGATACAAATTGCCACACCGATAGCAAAACCGTTCGCGATACGAAATAACCCAGCGTTACTACGAGACGCTTTGCTCATGAAAGACGCAGCAATCAAAAAGTGTAATAGCAACAGCACCACTAAGATATTAATCATCTCTTTCTATGCTTCTCACCTAAGTCTTGAATTAGGTCATTATTCCAACCTTTTTAATTTAATAAAAATAGATATAATTTAACTATTCGTTCTGTTTTACTTATATATAGATGAGCCGACTTAATTATCACCACCTTTACTACTTTTGGCAGGTTGCCAAGCTCGGAAACCTGACTCAGGCCGCTAAAGAATTACATGTTTCGCAATCTGCGCTCTCTGCGCAAATCAAACAGTTGGAACATAATGTCGGGGTATCACTATTTGAGCGCGTAGGCCGCAGCCTAATGCTTACCGATCAGGGTAAAAAGGTGCTGAGCTATGCCGACGATATTTTTACCACAGGGCAAGAGCTCGAAGCCTTGCTAAGCAAAGGCGTACAGTCAACCACCCACGTGACTATTGGGGTGTTGACCACTCTGTCACGTAACTTTGTAGAGGCTTTTATTAGTCCTTTGATGCGGCGCAGCGATGTGCAATTTAAGTTAAAGTCAGGCAGTATTTCTGAGCTACTCAACGGCTTAACCAATTATGAGCTGGACTTAGTGCTTACCAACCGAACAATAAACCTAGATACTTCAGACCCCTATTGGCAGTGCCAACTGGTTGCCAAGCAACCGCTGGCGATCATTGGTCCGCCTGCGCTCAAGCCAAGCACGCCATTTCCACAAGGCTTTGAAAAAACACGCTGGATCTTGCCACCTGCCAACTCAGATTTACGCACCGCATTTAATGCACTGTGCGCTCAGTATCAGTATTTCCCCAACATTTTGGCAGAGGTCGACGATATGGCGATGATGCGACTACTGGCACGAGACAGTGGCGCGGTGGCTGTTTTACCTGCCGTAGTAGTAAAAGACGAAATAGCCCAAGGGGTGCTACAGCAATATCAGGAACTACCTAATATTTATGAGTATTTTTATGCGATTTCAACACAGAAAAAGGTTGTTCCTGAAGCGATTAAAATCCTGCTGCAAGAAGCTCATGATAAGCCCGCACATTTTTAAGCGCGCTGATTTTATTCATCTGAAAGTATTAGAAAATCACGATTTATTTCTGTTTTTTAACTTAGCCCATATTAACGTAAGAAAATTGGCCTAAGCACTTGACCAATTGGTGTTTCTTTAGCAAGCTGAAACTATAGGATAAAAATTCGACGAGGCAGTTATCGTGTTCAAGCTTGCGCACAATGGCAATATCTTAATGGATGTGAAGTCTGCTTCACCACCAAGTGCTGCGTTTGTGGTTGAAGCCCTTGAAAAGTCGCAATTTGCCGACTGCGAAATTGATCACGACTCGATTAATGCCTTTTTCCAAAGCGACTTCCCCGAGAGCCAAATTGTCGTAGCTAAACAACATGATGCCGAGTTTGAAGTCACCTTAAGTGACGATAAAATGCAGGCCTTTGGGCAACTTAAAACGGCTCGCGGTGGTAAAGCGATATCATTAGAAGAAGCGAAAAAAGCCATTGTTAAAGCAGGCGTCAGTCGTGGCTATAAGCAAGCTTACCTAGAAAATATCCTGCGCAAACAATTTGAACTTCCACCTGGTGAAGAAGCATCTGGATTAATCGCCCAAGGCCGACCACCACAAGACGGCCAGTCAGCAAAATTACTGCCGCATGTACAAACTTTAAAAGAGAGACTCAAGCAGCCTAGAATGCGTGAAGATGGCACCGTTGACATGCGTGATTTTGGTAAGCTTGCAAGCGTTGCACCGGGTGATTTATTGGTGACTCAAAAGCCCGCAACACCAGGTAAAGAAGGCTTTACGGTTAGCGGTGAAAGTATTGAAGCAAAGCCCGGCGACTCATTCCAGCTTATGGCGGGTGAAGGCACCGAGATCAACCCCACCAACCCACTAGAGCTTATCGCAACTATCGCAGGTTGCCCCTCAGATATCGCCAACGGTATGCGCGTGGATGATGTATTTACGATTGCCGATGTCACAGTAAAAAGTGGTCATGTCGACTTTAATGGCAGCGTTGTGGTCACCCATAATGTGGAGCCGGGTATGCACGTAACCGCACAAGGCGATATCACAGTGCTCGGCACGGTAGAATCTGGAGAACTTATCGCAGGTGGTCATATTGAAGTGCGAGGTGGCGTGATTGGCCATGTCGACCATCAAAATAATGAACAAGGCTTAACCTGCAAGCTTATCGCCAAAGGCAATGTTGAGATTGCCCATGGACAATATACTTACCTTGAAGGCGATAACATTATTATCAATAAGCAAAGTAACCACTGCGATATTAAAGCGCAAAAGCTGATACAAGTTGGCACTGGCGATCATCCAAATGGCAAGTTGATAGGTGGCTCAATTATCGATGCACAAATGGTAGTTGCGGGAGAGATTGGCAGTGAGTCTGGCGCTAAGATGATGATTTATCTGGCACGCAAAGGCCTTAAAATCACCCAAGAAACCGATACCCTTTTCAAAGAAGTCGCCGCCACCAATGATGCCCTAGATCAACTACAGCAAGCGATTGAAAAAGCAGAGTTAGTTAAAGACGCCGCTAAAAAGCAACAACTCAAAACTAAAATTGGTGCGACACAGATGCACTACTGTCAACAAGCCGAGCACCTTGAGCAAAAGCTCAGCCAGCTTGATCACGACTTACACGATCTACTAGAGAACACGAAACTTGCAGCAAACAAAGCGCTTCATTCAGGGGTTGAAATCCATATCTTTGACCGCGTGTATAAAACAACCCGCAGTTATCCCCCTTGCTCCGCAACGCTGCAAGAAAACCAAGTTAAGATAGACTTTAAAACCGCAGGATCCTAACCAGCACTTTGCTCTAGCGCTGACATTTAGAACAATACACTGTACTGCGTTGCCCTAGACGTATTTCTTTTAATGGCGTTTTGCAACTTACGCAAGGCTCACCTTTGCGACCATACACCAGCAATTCTTGGGCAAAATAACCCGGTTTACCATCACTTTGAGCAAAGTCTTTGAGTGTCGTTCCCCCTTGTTTGATAGCTGCACTTAAGGTTTCCTTGATGATCGGTGTCAGTAATTGGTAGCGTTTAAGTGAAATTTTACCAGCTTCTTTTTTGGGGTGGATCCCCGCTTTAAACAAAGATTCGTTGGCATAAATATTACCCACACCAACCACCACATGATTATCCATAACAAATTGTTTAATCGGCTGCTTTTTGCCTCTGCTTTTTTCAAATAAGTACTCTGCAGTAAAAAGCTCGGTCAACGGCTCAGGACCCAGCTTTTCAAAAACGCTATGATCTTCGCCCGCACCTTGCCATAAAAAAGCGCCAAAACGACGCGGGTCGTTCAATCTGAGCGACTTACCTGAGGCTAGAATGATCTCCACATGATCATGCTTTTTTAGTGGCTCCGCGCCATCAACAACACGTAAGTTCCCTGACATCCCCAAATGCAAAATCGCAGTGCCATGTTTGGATTCGATAAGCAAATATTTTGCCCGTCGCTTAACCGCAAGCACCTTCTCACCTTCAAGCAATTGTACTTCCTCTGGTACGGGCCATCTCAGCTTACCATTGTGCACTTTTACGCTTTGGATAATATGTTGCTCTAAATACGGTTGAATGCCTAAACGGCTCACTTCGACTTCTGGTAACTCAGGCATAATTCACTCTATTACTATGTGGTATTACAATTCTATCGGTAGAAATAATGCTTTGGCTTGCACGCTATCAAGCTCAAACCAACGCTGTTGTTGTTTATCAAATAATACAAAGCCATCATCGCTAGGATACAGCTGATAGCTAAGCGGAAGCTCTTGGGTTGCCAGCCAAAACTGCGCAGCGCTCAGCGCGGGCTCCAACTGCTTTGGCGCCTCAACAACCAATAGCTGTAAACTTTGCCACTTGGCAACAAGCGCACGTAAGGCATCTTCACTAAAGCTCTGGTTTGAACCTTGCGGTAACTCTATACGCCAGCTCGTGCCAATGCGTTCAATTTTATAGCCAGGAAATGCCACGGTTAAGACAAAGCTTTGCTCTGGTAGCACAGCTTGTATCTTTGCTTTGTCGTCACTGGGATTCAATTTATAGTGGAGGCCGTTGAGAAAAAAGATCATCAGTAACATGGAAAAGATCACCACGTTATTCCACGCCTTACGGCTCATTTGAATCATACCCATCTCCTAAGCGTTTGAGCGGTTAGTGTATAATACTAATTTGTATTTATACATGCTCAATTAGCCCTTGCTCGCCGAGGCTATTTCGCCTAATTCAACAATCTGTCGTTACCGTCCCCTATCTACGCCAAATTGCGCATTTACACTATTTAAATGACAAGTTATTTTGCTAGAATGTGGGCAAAATTTTAAGGAGTTCCGTCAATGGCAATGTATGTAGTGGGTCATAAGATCCCTGATTCAGATTCAATCTGCGGTGCAATCGCACTCGCTTATTTAAAAAACCAAATTGGTGAAGAAGCAATCCCAACGCGTTTGGGTGAAGTTTCGCCGGAGACTCAGTTTATTCTTGACCGTTTTGGTTTTGAAGCACCAGAGCTTAAGATGAGCTATGTTGGCGAAGATGTGTATATCGTTGACCACACTGAAAAAACGCAAGCACCAGACGACATCGATAAAGCAACTGTAGTTGGCGTAGTTGATCACCACAAACTAGGCGACCTTACGACTTCAACACCACTTGAGTGTTGGATCCGCCCAGTTGGCTGTAGTAACACGATCATTAAAATGATGTACGACTTCTACGATGTAGAAATCCCAGCAAACATTGCTGGTATCATGATGTGTGCAATCCTAAGCGACACAGTCATCTTCAAATCACCAACTTGCACCACTGCGGATATCAAATGTGTTGAAGCGCTTGCAAAAATCGCGGGTGTTGAAGATGCTAAAGAGCTTGGCATGGAAATGTTCAAGGTGAAATCAGCAGTTGAAGACACACCAATTCGTGACCTAGTCATGCGTGATTTCAAAGACTTTAACATGAATGGCAACCTTGTTGGTATTGGCCAGCTTGAAGTGGTTGATCTTACTGTATTTGATAAGATCAAAGATGAGCTACATGCCGACATCGCAAAATTAAAAGAAGAAGGTAATCGCCACAGTGTGATGCTACTACTTACTGATATCATGAAAGAAGGCTCACAAATGCTGATCGCTTCTGATGATGAAGCGATCATCGCAAAAGCATACGACGTTGAGCCTGAAGCAAGCAAAGTATGGTTGGACGGCGTACTGAGCCGTAAAAAGCAAGTTGTACCACCATTGCAAGACGCATTCGCTGGTTAATACTGCTCGCCGAGACGAAAGTCTCGGCTGTTTTTATGCTGCACCTCACTCCGGGTATATTCGCCGCATTTGTCAAAGACTTGAATGCCGCGTGCCATTCACACCACCTTATTCAAATCAACCTGCCCTTGAGCGACTGTATCGCGAAAATCGGTGACAAGACGCTATCTGGCCCAAGCGTAATTGCTAGTGGCGTAGAACATAGCTTAAAAATGACCTTAGGCTGGGTGATATTAGTCGAGCCAAAAAGCTTGTATGGTAAGCAACTCCAGAGCAACGGCTGTGCAGCAATCAAGATAAATACTGCACCAAAAAGCAATGCCAAGCTTGCCGAGTTAATACGTACTGTAGGACTTACCGAACTCCCAACGACGGATTTAGATCCACGAATTGACCATGTATTGGCGCAATTAAATGCGTGTTTTAGCGCACAAACCTGCCTTAAACCCAGTCACTTCAGCGCAAATACAATTGCCGAATCGCTTTATCTCTCACCAAGTCGCTTTTTACATCTGTTTACCGAACAAGTAGGGATAGCATGGCGACCTTATGTGCTGTGGCGCAGGCTGATCTGCTCAGTTGTTGCCATACAGCAAGGCAACAACCTTACACAAGCAGCCATGCTCGCGGGGTTTGCAGATAGCGCTCATTTAAGCCGTACATTTAAACGGCAGTTTGGCATTACACCGACTGAAGCATTAAAAACACAAAGCGCTATAAACTAAGCCGCCTGTTTATTACCTCGTTTATAAGCTTCATCAATCAACTTAACCATAGGTAGCGACGATATGGTTAATACGACGAGAAAAATAATCGAATGAACAATCATTTCATCGACCGTATAGCCAATACGAAACTGAATACATGCTTGGATCTGAATGTAAACATTGGCAGCAATAAATAGTGCTAATGACACGCTCCAAAACCACACATCTGTGATAGGACGCTTGCCATAAGCGACGCAAAAGGCACCAAATACATTTAAGAGATCTGCGACCAATAACACAATCCCAGTAAACACGCTCGATTCTATTGCTAAATGATCCGGCAGCGTAAATGCATCATAGATTGAGGCAATAAACGTCAGTAGTAAGAAATAAAATAAGACTTTCCACATCATGCAAGCGACCCTCCATAATCGTAAAACATGTCATCGTGGTCACTTGGTCGCTGCTTCCGTGCTTTCTCAGTACATATCTTATCAACAATCTTTGTTGTTTTTCTCATAGGTTCCTTCCCTAAATACAAAATAAAAAAATCTATTTGTATACCCATTAACTAACCATGAACTTAGCCAGTTTATTCAAGCTTAGTTACCTAAGTTGCATCACACTACTACCAAAATAGGAGCATAACCATGAAGCAATTTTTAGTAACTACCCCTTTAGTTGATTATCAACATTCAGAGATCCAAGGCTTAATAGAAGCAAAAGGTTGGCGGCGACTTGACGCCATCGCGGCAGCGGAACAAATCTATAACTTCGTCAAAGACGACATCGAATTTGGTTATAGTAAGATAGATACACTAACTGCAAGCCAAGTGCTTAAGCAAGGCTATGGACAATGTAATACCAAAGGAACATTACTGGTCGCATTGCTAAGGGCTTGTGATATTCCCACCCGAGTTCATGGGTTTGAGATAGTCAACGATCTTAAACAAGGGTTATTTCCTAGCCTACTGACGTGGTTTGCTCCAAAAAGTATTATCCATAGTTGGGTTGAAGTTTATCTAGAGGAGCGCTGGATAGAGCTTGAAGGTTACATAATAGATGACGGCTACCTAAAACAAGTTCAGCAACAGTTCTCGAAGGCAAAAAACTTTACTGGGTTTGGTATTTCCACTCCCTGTTTACAGCAACCCGATAATCGCTTTTCGTTAAATGGTGCATATATTCAAAAGCAAAGTATCACACGCGATTTAGGGCTTTATACAAGTCCAGATGCGCTTTATCAGCAACACAAAAACCTAACTGGCATCAAGCAATGGCTCTATGCACACTGCTTTAGACATTGGATAAACCAAAGGGTAAAGCGCGTCAGAGCCGGACGCTTCAACTAACTTGGGCGTGCAATAGCAAATTGGCTGCGATTGTGGTTGGTGTATTCAACACCACCTCTATTGCGCGGGGATCACGCAGTTGCGGCCTGCAGCTTTGGCTTGATAGACCGCGTGATCAACGGCTTTTAACGAATGACCAAAAGGTAAATTGGTATTGACTGCTGCGACCCCAAAGCTTGATGTAATGGTGATCTCCCCTGATGGCGTAGAGATAACCGATTGCTCTATTTCTTGTCGTAGGCGCTCGGCGATCACCATCGCTGAATTTACCGGCGTGTTAGGTAACAGCACAATAAACTCTTCCCCCCCTAAACGACACATACAATCTTCTAACCTTAAGGTATTTACGCAGATTTCGGCAAAGCTTTTTAACACTAAATCACCGGTTTCATGGCCGTGATTATCGTTGATTTTTTTAAAGTGATCTATGTCTAGCATCATCATGCTAAATGGATGATCAAAGCGGGCATGACGACTGATCTCACGTTTTGCGTTATCCATTAAAAAACGTCGATTACTCAACCCAGTGAGTGGATCTTTAAACGCCATGTCAGTGAGTTGCAGCTGTAACTGCCATAACTCTTTAACCAGTAATCGGCGACTGCAGCAGTCCGCAATCATCTCTGCAAACGCGATTTCATCTTTGTGCCACGTACGTACGCCATTATTCCCCTCACAGCACACCACTCCGTGAGGAATACCATTTTTAAAGATCACCGTATCTAACATGGTTACTATGTGGTTTGGAGTTAAATAACACTCTTGAAATTCAGAGGTTCTGGGATCGGCAGCAGCGTCGTTCGCATCTATCGATTGACCACTGTTGATTGCTGAAAAATAAGCGGGAAAGTTTTCATACGTTAAAGCAGGCAATTGCACAGGTAACTCATCATCCTGCCAATCTGTATTAGCAACATTGATAAGTTCAGAGGGTTTGTCAAGATCGTCAAACAACCAAACGGAAACCCGAGTGACGTCTAAGGTAAGCTTACCTTCATCTAGTAAATCAATCAGGAAGCTTTGAAATGTTCCCGATACATCAAGCTCCTGCGAACTGAGCCGCCTAAGCCTCTGAGTGACATTGCTAAAGTTCTTCAACATAATACGAAGATTTTATTCTTTTCTGCTAGCATAACGCGCCATAATTTTTAAGCATAGTCTTAAATACTAGAATTAACCTATGTTTAGGAATATTTTCACACGATTATGTAAGAAATAAGAATATAAGTAGAGCAATCCGTAAAGGAGGTAATGCTAAAAGGTAATAAATCTGAGATTATTTAAGTGGCACGAGGCCACTTTATTCGTTGATTATTTAATATATTTTGCGAGGTATTTTTTAAATACCGGATCTGACATTGCCAATTGGCGTTGCTCGTCCATGATTTCTTTAAGCAACGACTCCGATGTCAGAGGATTGGCCAAAACCACTCGGAATACCACCGTAGGTTGGCGGTCATATTGCTCTGGCGTTAAGCGTGTTCGAGAAACAAAAGAGCGCCCAGCTTCACGCTGACGCTTTTGCATGCTTGCAGTAAAACGGTTGAGTGCGGCATAAATCTCTATCTTTTCTTGTTCATCCGCTTGTGCGATTGCCGTTTTTATTTGTTCCGGCACATAGCGGTAAGTCAGCAAACATAGCTCAGGTTCAGAGATCAGCTCAAAATCAGGGGTTTGTTTAATTAGTTCAGCAAAATACCGTGCCTTTTCAATCCCTTTATCGATGAGCATCTCATAGCCTTGACGACCAATGACACGCAGACATGCGTGCACTAACATCGCCATACCAGGACGACTCCCCTCTAAAGTATGACTACCCAGATCTTTTGAGCCTTTCCGTAAGATGTATTCGGCGTGATGTTCAATTGCATCAGATGCTGCAGGGTCTTTAAATAGCACCATACCCGCCCCCATCGGCACATACATTTGTTTGTGCGCATCTATGGTTATTGAATCTGCTCGCTCCACCCCTTTAAGAAGGTGGCGATTGTTATTCGAGAGTAGTGTTGCGCCACCCCAAGCAGCGTCAACATGAAAGTGACAATTGAGCTCTTCGGCTAAGTCAGCCATCTCTTCTAACGGGTCAATATTACCCGTTTCGGTTGTCCCTGCAACACCAACTAAAGCCAGTACTTTAATCCCTTGCGCTTCAAGCTCATGAGCTTTAGCTCGCATGGCATCAACATCAACCTTATTGTTGCCAGCTGTTTTGATTGAAATGAAGTTATCACGGCCAATACCTAGTACATCTGCGGCCTTACCTAGTGAATAATGACCTCTTTCAGAAACCAATACCGCTAAGCCTCGGTAGCCATAATGTAGCATTGCAGCCACAATACCCGATGCGCCAATGCCTTTAAATTCACCATCTGCTTTTAATAAGCGGTTTCTTGCAATCCAAAGCGCGGTTATATTGGCAATTGTGCCACCAGAACAAAAAGCACCAAGTGACGTTTTTGCGCTGTGCATCCACTTATCGTAGAAAGCATCATCGCTGCCATAAACCAAGTGATGCATCATTCCCAACACTTGACGTTCAAGTGGAGTAAAGGCTTTTGACGTTTCAATTTTGACTAGGTTTTGATTGAGTCCCACCATCAACTTCGACAGAGGCAACACGAAATGCGGTAAAGCTGAAGTCATATGCCCAATAAAGCTTGGGGCTGCGGTATGTACTGAGTGAGCAACTAATTGCTCCATGATATCTTGCGCATAGTCTGAGACAAACATCGGCACTTCGGGGATCACTGCCGACTGAAAGTCTTTTTCAACTTCGTGCAGTGGCTTTTCGATTGCCGCAATATTCTCATTTAAAAAGCCAGCCAAATTGCTCGAGATTTCTTGCTCGATTCTGCTTAAAGTTGAATCAGGCGCCTCTGGCACGGTAAATATACGCATTAAGCTTTCTTCAGACGCAACGGCGCAACGCTTTGGACCCATCAATACTACCTAAACATCAAACGGTGCAGTAGCCTATCTACCCATTTTAGAAATTGAGTAAATACAAATTGCACAAGAGATTGTGATACATGAAATGGCTAACTTTACTGTAAAGAAAGGGAATTGTCTTCTATTGTCTAGTTAAAATTCATGAAACATTGACAATTTTATGAAAACCCAACGAAAGTTCAGTGAAAAATCCACCAGTATCTTGACGTTTCTATTTTACATTCTCGTCAAAAATAAGGTATAAAATGGGGACATAAACCCAGCAAAACGGTATATTGCCGATTTGCTCGCAACAATGCATTTTATTGATCATTGGAGAAAAAGTTTTTTGCTTTATTTCTTCTCAAGACGTCAATTTATGTTGTATTGTTTATATTATGTAACAAAGCAGCCACCACGCTTACGCCAGTTAGGCATTTTATCGTTGTTAGATAACGATATTGTGGATAAAGGATTATCATGAATACTCGGAGTATCGCTCAACCGCTCAAAGCTAAATCTAGGCAGCCTACAGCAAAAGCAACTCAGTTTTTAGGGCTCACAGGTTACACTTCCCGACTCCCAGTTGCTTGGCTCGTTTTAGCCTCTTTTATCTTTTTAGCTGCCCTATCGATTTATGTTATCGCCAACTATTATGATACGCGCCGCGATATCATGGCAAGGATCGACGCCCAGCTAATCAATGCTGCTACCAGCGCCAACGTCATTGTAGGTAAAAAATATCACGAGTCACCAGAGCAAATAACCCCTGCCGAATTTAAGCAAAAAAGTCATGCCCTCACCGAGCTTGCCCGTGCTCTAAATGTTGAATACGTCTATACCATGGTGCTTAAGCCACCTTACGTGCACTTTACCGCGTCCAGTTACACCCGAGAAGATCTTAAACTCAACCGACTTACACGTTATCAAGACGTTTATTCCGAGGCCTCAATTACCCTAAAAAGCGCCTTTCATTCTACTGAGCCTGTATTTGAAATAGCCAAAGACAAATGGGGTCACTTTAAAAGTGTGTTTATTCCTTTTGTGCTACCCGATGGCACTACTTATATAGCAGGTGCGGATTTAACCATTCACGATTTAGAAAGTCGGTTACAAGAAAGTGTAATGGATGCCGCCATTGACGCTAGCTTCTTTTTTGTGATGTTTTTGGTCGTCGTGAGCTTGTACTTTATGTACTACAAGAAGACCTTAACAACTGATAGCCGCACCGGATTTGGCAACCGAATCGCCCTTGAGCAAGCACTTAAATATTCTAAATCGCAACACCTATGCTTAAGCGTGGTGTGGGTTAAAGAGCTTGAGGATATCATTAGCTTCTATGGCACGGAAGTTGGCGATAACGTTATGGCAAAAGTCATGAGTTACTTTAGCGAGTTTACCCATCCATTTGAGGTTTATCGCCTTACTACCTCTAAAATTGCGCTAGTTACCAGTATCGAAAACGGTGAGCATTATTTGGCGAACTTAACAGAGTCATTCCCTTGTGCAAAACCCATATACGACGCGCCGCATTTATACGTTAATTTGTGTGCGGGTGTTGCTAAAGGCAATTGCGCGCTGTTACTTGAAAATGCCTTTCTCGCGCTACGTCAGGCTCAACAGCAAAATACCCAAGTGTGTTATTTTGATTCTCAGCTGCAACTGAATCCTCAACAACAATCAAAAAATCTCCACCTCACCCGTTTACTACAAAGCGCGTGTGAATCAGACCGCATCATTCCTTTCTTTACGCCGCGTAAAGCTTGTCATGATCATGCTGACATTCAGTACCATTGCACGGCACGCGTCCTTAACGAGCGCGGCGCTATCATCGACGCTGAACATTTTTACCCAGTGATGAAGCAACCAAAACTCCGCGCCCAAATTAGTATGAAGCTACTTGAGTTATGCGTCACCCGTTTTCGTAAATCAAATCATGCTTGGAGCATGCAATTGAGCCACAGTGAAATCGCGGATGCGGAATATTTTGAATATATCAGCCAGATCCTACGCCGTTACCCGCAGCCACAGCTCATCACATTTGAGTTTAATGAAACGGATGTACTCAAAAACTTTAGTGATATGAGCTTAATGATGCAGTCATTAAAAGCAAAAGGTGCAAATGTTGCGGTAACGGGTGTGAATAGCGGCTTTCTTACCATCAACCGGATCTTAAAACTCCCACTGGATGCCATTTGTTTAGAAGCCAGTATTTGTGAAAACTTGGATGAAGATGAGATGCTGCTGAGCTCCATTGAATATCTTGCAAGCCATTGCAATGCCAAGCGGATCGACTTGATTGTACCCTGTGTTGCCACCAGCAAACAGGCAAAACAATTGGAAGCTGCAGGCGTTGCAAGATTAGAAGGGAGTTGGATAGGCAAAGCAAGCGGCCATCTTTAAGCCGCTTATATCAATTTGAAGGGTAGATCTGTAATAGGTTAAATTAAAGCGTTACAACTAAGCGGGTACTTGATTGACCACTTGCCCAATACTTACGCTCAAAGGGCGTAATAGCCTCATCACTTTCGTAGGCTTCCACTTCAACATCAACACCGCTAAGCGCCAAAGCTCTGGCAAACTCTTTTACATAGATATCCCAATTACTGCGCAGCTCCAACTTACCGCCTAGCTTGACGATAAAGGGAAACACCGCGCTACCATGCCAGCGTCTTTGAATATGTTTAGCTTTCGGCCACGGATTAGGATACAGCAAATAATGGTGAGTTGGCTGCCAATCTGCTTCCAGCGCTAATCGCCAAAAGTCATTGAGATCGGCTTGCACCAAAATATATTGGCCTTGTTCTGTTTGTTTATATTCAACATCGTGTTTATCTAGTCGATGCGCAGACTTGTCGATGCCAATTACCAACGCATCAGGGTGTCGCTTCGCCAAATTTGCAGTACTTTCACCAACACCACAACATGAATCCAAAATAATCGGTCCATTAAAGGCCTGTACTCGTGCATTAACCTCATCGAAAGCACTTTGTGTATGTGCCGCAATGGGTTTTTTAAACTCAGCGGTTAGATGCTTAGTAACGATTTCATCGAGCTTTTCGTGTAGCCCTTGTTGATTAGTGGTGATACTACGAGAGTTTGCTTCTGTCATAACCAGTCATTATTAAGGGGAATGGTGAGGATTTTACCTGAAATAACGCAAGAGCGCTGCAATTGATGACAGCGCTCATTCTTTATCCTGCGGTTAGTGTCTTAGTCCAACACCGCGTTTAATTAAGTACAGTGACAACCAAAATAGACCACATATAAATACACCTAATACCGTAAAGGCGACGCCAATATCAACGTCCGAAACACCTAAAAAGCCAAAACGGAAGGCATTTACCATATAAATGATTGGATTTACCTGCGACACACCTTGCCAAAACTCCGGTAGTAATGTGATTGAGTAAAATACACCGCCAAGATAAGTCAGGGGTGTCAGCACAAAGGTTGGAATTATACTAATATCGTCGAAACTGTTGGCAAACACCGCATTGATCAAACCGCCTAATGCAAACACGGCTGACGTTAAAATAACCGTAATAACAATAACCGCTAGGTTGTGAATTTGAATATCCACAAAAAACAGACTGACGACAGTAACAATAAGCCCAACGAGCATACCTCGCGCCATACCACCGCCCATATAGCCAAGTACAATAATATAGTTAGGCACAGGTGCAACGAGTAGTTCTTCAATGCTCTTTTGAAACTTGGTGGAATAAAAACTCGAGGCAACATTAGAATAGGAGTTGGTGATCACCGACATCATGATTAAGCCAGGAACAATAAACTCCATGTAACTAAAGCCACCCATATCACCAATGCGCGAGCCGATTAAACTGCCAAATATCACAAAATAAAGTGTCATGGTGATCGCTGGGGGTACTAAGGTTTGCACCCAAATACGTAAAAACCGAATACACTCTTTTATCCAAATACTTTTTAACGCGACGCCATATTTCAACACGATTATGCCCCTCTCCCCTGCTCCAGTAAGCCAACAAACAACTCTTCCAAACGGTTAGCTTTGTTACGCATACTTAATACTTGATTACCTTGCTCTGTGAGTTGTGTGAATACTCCATTGAGCCCTTGCGACTTAGCTACTTCTACCTCAATAGTATGGTCATCGACGGTGGTAAATTGGTAACCATCGAGTGCCACAGGCTGCATGGGTGGCTTAAGATCAAGTACAAACGTTTCTTTGTCTAACTTTGCGAGTAATGCCTTGATGGTCGTATGCTCAACAATCGTGCCTTTATCGATAATCGCAATATTACGGCACAACAGCTCAGCTTCTTCTAAGTAATGTGTTGTGAGTATAATCGTTACGCCTTGCTTATTAATTTCACGCAAAAAATCCCACATAGAACGGCGTAGTTCAATGTCCACACCAGCCGTAGGTTCATCCAAAATAAGAAGCTTAGGCTCATGCATCAATGCTCTTGCAATCATCAAGCGCCGTTTCATACCGCCGGATAACGTGCGAGCTTGCTTGTCTTTTTTATCAAATAGTCCAAGCTGCTTGAGATACTTCTCGGCTCGCTGATGGGCAACG
Organism: Pseudoalteromonas sp. BMB; assembly: GCF_001709235.1. NCBI lineage: Bacteria > Pseudomonadati > Pseudomonadota > Gammaproteobacteria > Alteromonadales > Pseudoalteromonadaceae > Pseudoalteromonas > Pseudoalteromonas sp. BMB. The sequence goes on along the minus strand of NZ_MBQA01000161.1, from coordinate 126,430 downwards.
TCTCTTGGCACACCATAATAGCCCGCCTGAGTCACTAGAATTTGGTTAAGCGTCTCGAATTGGCTAAAGTTGAATTCCTGTGGTACTAAACCTAAGTTCGACTTAGCGTCTTCCAAATGAGTATCAATACTATGGCCAAAAACTTCTACACTGCCTTGGGTTTTATTTACCAGTGAGGCAATAACCCCTATTGTGGTAGATTTACCCGCCCCATTTGGACCAAGCAATGCGAAGAAGTCCCCTTCTTGAACTTCGAGATCAATGCCTTTAACGGCTTCGACGCCGTTACTATAAACTTTCTTTAACCCTTTGATGTTCAGTGCTATTGTCATATTTTATTATTCTCCATAACCCCAGCGCTTAGCTAAGGTATGCTCGATGTGTAGATGATCTAAAATACGGGCCACCATAAAGTCGACCAAATCGTCGATACTTTGTGGCTGATGATAAAAACCAGGCGCTGCCGGCATGATAGTCACCCCCAAGCGGCTCAGCTTGAGCATGTTTTCAAGATGAATTGGACTAAAGGGCGTCTCGCGCGGCACTAATATTAATTGGCCACGTTCTTTGATCACCACATCTGCTGCACGCTCAAGCAAATTATCAGATGCCCCAAGCGCAATGGCTGACACGCTTCCTGCGCTACACGGACACACCACCATCTGCTTGGGTGCGGCCGAGCCAGATGCTACAGGGCTAAACCAGTTATCTTTACCAAACACCTGAATTTGCTTATCTTTAGCACAGAAAAGTGCCTGTAGTTGCTCCGTTGCTTTTTGTTCATTACCAGAGAGTTTTAGATTGGACTCAGTATCCAGCACCACTCTGGCTGCGCTCGAGATTAGCACGTAAACTTGATAGTTTAACGACACCAATACCTCGAGTAATCTCAGTCCGTATGGGGCGCCCGACGCACCACTAAAGGCCAGCGTAATTGGCCCATTAAATGTTTGTTCTGACATAGTGATTACTTTTTCAATGCAGTTAAAAGTTTGTCGTGGATGCCACCAAAACCACCATTACTCATGATCAGCACATGCTGGTTTGGTGCTTGATTTGTCACTACCTGTGCGACAATCTCATCTACGCTTGCAAAACACTGACGACCCGCGGCTTCGGCTTGCGCTTTAAGAGACCAAGATAGGCCATCTGGTTCGAATAGATACACGTCATCTGCCACATCAAGTGATTGCAATAAAGTTTCTTGATGAATGCCAAGCTTCATCGTATTTGAGCGAGGCTCTAAAATAGCAATGATAGGTGCATCTCCAACTTTGGCCCTAAGCCCTGCTAGGGTCGTTGCTATTGCAGTGGGGTGATGCGCGAAGTCATCATAGACAGTAACGCCATTGGCCTCTCCTTTAATTTCCATACGGCGTTTGGGAGAAATAAATTGCCCTAGCGCTTCGATACTTACCTCGATTGGAATGCCCACATGCCTTGCCGCTGCAATCGCCATCATGGCATTTTTGACATTATGCACACCAATCGCCTGCCAATTTACTTCGCCTTTTTCTTCGCCTTCAAATAACACTGTAAAGCGAGAGCCGTCGGCTTTGAGCAGGTTATACGACCATTCTTTACCAAGGGATTCCTGCTCGCTCCAAAAACCACGTTCAATGACGTTTTGTAACGCAGCATCATCTGCTGGATATATGGCCTTACCTTGGCTGGGTAGCGTGCGAATTAAATGATGAAACTGGGTTTGAATGGCATTTAAATCAGGAAAAATATCAGCGTGATCATATTCAAGATTATTGAGTATTAACGTGCGAGGTAAGTAATGGACAAACTTGCTGCGTTTATCGAAAAACGCCGTATCGTATTCGTCGGCTTCGATAACAAAGAATGGCGTATCTGACGTGCGCGCCGACACACCAAAGTTTTGCACTATGCCACCAATCAAAAAACCTGGGCGTAATCCTGCGTATTCGAGTAACCACGCTAACATGCTTGCAGTGGTTGTTTTGCCATGCGTTCCGGCCACAGCCAACACCCATGACTGGCGTAATACATGGTCTTTTAACCATTCAGGGCCTGAGGTATAACGCATCCCTTTTTCTAAAACATATTCAACGCACGGATTACCACGGCTCATGGCATTGCCGATGATCACCACATCAGCCTCAACATCGATGAGTTGCTTAGGGTCGTACCCTTGAGTTAGTTCAATTCCGAGTGATTCAAGTTGTGTACTCATCGGCGGGTAAACATTGAGATCTGAACCTGTGACTTTGTGCCCCAATGATTGAGCGATGGCTGCGATCCCGCCCATAAAGGTACCGCAAATCCCTAAAATATGTACGTGCATGATGTTAGCGTTCTTTATTATTTCATTGCCAATTAGATTAACATACTCAGCTTATTGGTGGCTGACTTTATTGTTGAATCTCATGCACCAGTATTATTCTTTATTTTAAAGTGGGTGGTGTGAGCACGTGATCAAGGTTGTGTCGTGCTTAAAAATGTGTCGCGCTAAAGCACGACCTACGGTTGATGTGCGTGCCATATAAAAGGAAGCGTTGTGGTGAAGATGTGTCGTGCTAAAGCACGACCTACGGTTGGTGGTGCGTGCCGTGTAAAAACGAGCGTTGTGGTAAAGGTTTGTTGCGCTAAAGCACGACCTACGGTTGGTGGTGTCTGCCGAGTAAAATCGAGCGTTGTGGTAAAGGTTTGTCGCGCTAAAGCGCGACCTACGATGCGGTAGCGGCCGACCACACGCCTTTTTCAATGCCTTGTTGTACCATCAAAGTCAGCGCTTTTTCTATCGCTTGGGTTACACAAATGTGCATTGGTTCATTATCGCTAAAACCCGCTTCGGCTTCAGCCAAACGTTTATAACTTACATAGCGGAAAAACCCTGCCCGAACCTCCATGGATAGCACCTTTTTGCTACTCGCGACGGAGAGCAACACTTGCCCGGTACGAACATCAACTGCGCGCATATAAATAGAGATAACATCCTCACGGTAAAGCTCAGATGCACCTATGCCAAAATATTCCATCCCCAAACCGCCTGTGCGGATATTAGAGTCATAGCTGATGATCCCGCCTTCTAAAATGATCTTTGCAGTCATTAAAGGTGGCAAAGCGTTTGTGTCATTATCATCACTTGCTGCACGAATAATTTTGCGCTCGGTCAGCAAGTTTTGCAGTCCTTCACGTTCTACCGGAATAAACCAATCCGTTTCGTGTAGTGCCTGCATTAAAATAGAGTTAGCGCCTTGAGTCACCGCTGTTGAAAATGAACTTACATTATCTTGTGGTTTGTATTGCCCTGTTTGATCCCGAAATGAATAAACAGAAACGGGAATTCGCCCTTTCGGTGTAGGTAAGTTTTTTAGTTCTGCAAAGGTTTCGGTGTCAATCAGCTCAATTGCTACACTTTGCGAAGGTGGCAATACGCGAGACATGCTAGAACAACCGCTAAGCAGTAATAAAAATATCAATAAAATTACGCGGAGCATTTAATATCCTCCACCAGCAGATGAGGCAAATCTGGGGACCTCTAGAATGGTTTCTTCACCCGATGCTGTATTCGTGATCCTAACCGTGATGGTGTCGGGTGTACTGGTGATCACTTGAATTTGATAGTCACCACTCATAAATGTCGCGTCTTGATTAAAGATACTGTCTTGAATATCTTCACCAAACGCAACATCCGTGATTTCTCTTACCAAACGGTTGAGATATGTACGCTCGAGTGATTCTTGAAACTTTTCGTCATAGGTTTTTTCTATGATTGGTGCTCTATGTTTATTTTGAGATTGTGCTTTACTCAGTAACATATTGGCATTTAACGGATTACCACCAAATGCAGGGTTAATTGGTTTATATACAAGCTCAGTCGCTGTCACATGAGCACTACCAAGTAGTATTAAACCAGCGAACATGATTGTTGTTTTTATTGTTGTCATTTTACCACCCGCTCGCAGCTAGATCTTCAGAGCCATTCTGTTGATATTGTTCTCTCGCCATCGCATCCATAATGGTGAAAATAGCAGCTTCAACTCGTTCATCAACGGAGCCGCCCCTTCTTCCCATTGCTGTTGCGTACACTGCGCGACTGTTCATTAATACTTCTAACCGAGTGCCTGCTCTTGGCAAAACCGTTTCTTTAACCGTGATATTAATTCCCGAGGTGTTAGGAACATCTCTCCACAGCTGTGAAAATTGAAAGTAAAACTGGTGACCAAATCGGCTAATACTCTGATCTATGACTAAACCATCAATTTCTACATCTTCTTGTGCATTTAGTGAAAATGTAGAAACGAGCATAGCGCTCAAGAGTGTTATTATTCTTATCATTATCTGTTTACTCACGGCGTAGAATATCTTTACTGACGAGATTCACATTGATGTTTTGGTTAGCTGGATAGTACAAAATATGGGGGCTGGTTTTGCCCCCTATCTAAATTACTTAGTTATTGCTGAGTGATAGTCGCAACGTTGTTGTCACCAACCTGAGTTACGGTAATGTTTTGACCACTACCTGTAATTCCACCTTGGACTAAGTTGCCGTCACCAATTTGGCTGACTGTAAACGCATTATCATCGCCATTGATGATGAATGCCTCAGAACCCATACCCATCACAAAGTTGTTGCTACCATTTTGTGTGATGTCTAGCATATTGCGACTACCTTCGAGCATCAGATCAATCGCGTTGAACTCGCCAGACTGCGCAATATCTACTTGGTTTGAGCTACTATCAAATACGCTGCTCATTGTCACAACAACACCATTGCCTGTGCCACTTTGAGAAATATCAACTGCGTTATCATTACTTGCCAGGCTAACGTCTGGATAAGATGACTGCACCACAGCCTCGTTTTCATCACCCGTTTGGGTAACATCAACATCATTATCACTGCCGTTGAAGTTCGCAATGTGTGCGATGTTCGCATCACCTACTTGAGTTGCTGAGAATTCATTGTTCTCGCCAGCAACCCCAAGATACATCTCGTTACCATTACCGATTTGCATCGCAGTAAATTCGTTATTATCACCGATCACGTCAGCTTGGGCTTTGTTCTCGTCGCCACGTTGTTCAGTCATCACTTCGTTGTCGTTACCAACTAATAAATCTGACGCGAAGGTGTTAGTTGAGCCTTCCTGATCGATACTAAGCTCGTTATTGTCTCCAGTAATTTCAAATACGTTAACCGTATTGCTATCACCTTCCGATTGCTCGATCTCAACTTGGTTGTCATCACCAATCACAGTCTCTACAGAGATAACATTGAAGTTGCCGCTTTGGCTCGATTCAATTTCGTTTTCATTACCTTGTAGACTAACTACTTTATATTGGTTATACACACCATCTTGATCTAAGGTGATTTGGTTCATGTCACCTTGTACTGACTCAAGTGTCGCTTCGTTCCACGTACCTGTTTGTGTCGCTGTTACTTCGTTTTGGCTACCTTGCATATTTAGGTTGTAGAACCATTGGCCGCCAGAACCTTGAGATACTGTAATAGTATTTTGATCGCCATTAATCACATTGATGGCTTCGTTGTTAATCCCAAGGATCCCGCTACCTGATTGCTGAATGTCAATCGCGTTATCATCACCAGTAACCTCGGTTAATGCGCCGTTAGATTCACCATCTTGGCTATATACTTGGTTATTGTTATTTCCGGTGGTCGTAACAATAGCGACGTTACCAGTACCATTCTGATCGGCCTCAGTAATATTGTTGTCGCCAATCGTAGTCACATCTGTCAGGTTAGAAGTACCCAGTTGCACCGAAGCTAACTCGTTACCACCTTGGCTACCTGACGTTTGTGAAAGTTTGAGTTCGTTACTTGTTCCACTTGCACGCTCCACTTGTGAAAGTGCAGAAGTTGAAAGTGGTTTATTATCTGATTTTGCCTCAGCATGTGCTGTAACTGAATGTGTTAGTGCAAGCGCGATAGCGCAACTTACGATTGATTTTGAAAACTTCACACTGTTCTCCTTAGAGATTTATTATATTATTTTTCAATTAAGTGAGCGGTGCAGGCATTGAGTTGTTGCCGAACTCAGCCAACTGCAACTTTCCACTTAACTAACGTCCTGTTATGACTCATTACTCCTGAGTCGCTCCCACCTGTGCCAGTTACCAGAGTGTTACATTTTTAGTGAAAAACATAATCTATATCAAAGTCAGCAAATTCATATGTTGAAATAATATATTTTATTACGTCTTGTCACCTTTAACTCTAAGATGGGAACAACTGAAGATAAATAAGAAGATTTTATGAAAAAAATACTCCATTATTTTCAATAAAGTACAGGGGTAAACTCACACAAAATTACGAATAAAATATGGAGGTACAAAAAAAGTATGACTAAAGTTCAATCGTACCCATATCCACTCACCCCATAAAAAAGAACCAAATAATCTATTCCAAAAATTAAAAATCAGTAAAAAAAACTGATTTTATTAATTAACTCTTTTTTTACATTGCACTGCTCAATATCTGGGTCTAGGTTTTAAGACGTTGCCAAAAAGACCACAGCCACTACCAGAAAAACTACCAACCCAAAAATTGTGTATTGATGGATACGCTTGAAATTAAAAAGGTTATTAATATGAGATCTAAACTTTCTGCATTGTCTTTGGCTTTGCTTCCTGTACTTGCTTTCACTTCTCAAGCAGCTGTTCAAATCGAAACTACAACAGCAACCGCAGATGACAGCATCTTAGTTGTGTTTAAAGAAAACACTTCTGCTGCACTTCGTGCCAATGCAAGAAACCTTGTAAAAGCCAAGATGGCGGATTTGAACGCTGATGGCGTAGACGACAAATATCGCAATGTTTTAAAAGGTCGCCTAGCAAACTTTAAACTAGATAGCATCACAGCAAAGCAAGCAATTGAAAAACTAGCTAACCACCCGGCCATTGAATATGTCGAACCTGACTATCAAGTAAAAGCACTTGGAATCCCAGATGATAGTCGCTTTGATGAGCTTTGGGGCATGCATAACACAGGTCAAACAGGTGGTACGGCTGATGCCGATATTGACGCTCCTGAAGCGTGGGATATTACGGTTGGCTCACGTGATGTTATCGTCGGTGTGATCGATACGGGTATTGATTATACCCACCCAGATCTCGCGGCAAACGCATGGCGCAATCCAGGAGAGATCGCTGGAGATGGCATTGATAATGATGGTAACGGCTATATTGATGACGTTCACGGTATTAACGCAATCACAGGCAGTGGCGACCCGATGGACGACCAAGGTCACGGTACACACGTTTCAGGTACTATCGGTGCCTCTGGCAACGACGCAACAGGCGTTGCTGGTGTGAACCATGAAGTCTCAATCGTGGGCTGTAAATTCCTAGATGCATCAGGCTCAGGCTCAACTTCAGATGCGATTGAGTGTATTGACTATATCGTAGCGCTTAAAAATGCCGGTCACAACGTTCGCGTTACTAATAACAGCTGGGGCGGCGGCGGCTTTAGCCAAGCACTCTCTGATGCAATCACTGCAAGTGAAAATGCGGACATCTTATTTGTAGCGGCGGCCGGTAACAGTGCGGTAGATAACGATGTAAACCCTCACTATCCTTCAAGCTATGAGCACGACAGCGTATTCTCTATCGCTAGTACAACTCACACTGACGCGATGTCTTCATTTTCACAGTGGGGTCTAACGTCTGTAGACATGGGTGCACCAGGTAGCGCAATTTTATCTACCGTTCCGGGTGGTGGTTACTCAAGCTACTCAGGTACTTCGATGGCGACGCCTCACGTTGCTGGTGCAGCGGCCCTAGTACTTTCTATCAACCCGACTCTCACTGCTATTGAGCTTAAAAACCTACTGATGCAAAGTGGTGATGTTAATGCTGACCTTACAGATAAAACAGTATCTGGTAAGCGCTTAAATGTGAATCAAGCAGTAATTGATGCAGATCCAGAGCCAGGCTTTAGAGTATCAGCTCGTCCTGCTAATCAAGAAATCACAGCGGGCGATACTGCAACATACGAATTTACTTTTGCTTCAGTCGCTGACTGGCAGGGCACTATTGATTTGTCCGTTACTTCACCAATTGCAGGTGCGACATTGTCTGCGACTAATGCAATGCCAGGCGATACAGTAACTCTTTCAGTACCAACTACAGCTTCAACTCAGTGGGGTGAGTATAGCTTCACTCTTAACGCAACATCTGGCGAGCTTGCCGATCAAGAGCAAGTAGGGCTGTATGTATTACCTCAGGGGTTAAGCGATTTCAGCTATGAAAATACTACCGCGGTAGACATTCCAGATAACGATGCTTCAGGTATTACTTCTGTGATCACCGTGGCTGACAGCGTTACTGTATTTGATAGTAATACCTTAGTGGATATTACACACACCTACATCGGCGACTTAATTGTTACGCTTACTTCTCCTGCAGGTACAGTGGCAACACTGCATAACCGTCAAGGTGGCGGTGCTGATGACATTAACCAAACCTTTAACTCTGCGGCATTTAATGGTGAAGTTGCAACGGGTGATTGGACATTAGCAGTCTCAGATAATGCAGGTATCGATACTGGTACATTGAACAGCTGGACTTTAAACCTAACAGGTCTAGGCGAAGCATCACCTCAACCTCCTGTTGCGGGCTTTAGCTTTGCAGCTTCAGGCCTTACCGTGACATTCACTGATGAAAGCCGTGATCCGAATGATGATATCGTTAGCTGGGCATGGGACTTTGGTGATGGCAGCATCAGTACTGACGCAAGCCCAATTCATGAATTTGCAGCATCTGGTGAGTACAGCGTTTCTCTAACGGTGACTGATAGTGAAGGCAACAGCCACACCACCACTCAGTCTGTTGCGGTTAGCACTGATGAGGTTGAGCTATCGCTGGTTCGCGCTAATAAGTCTCGCTTAGGCTTTATCCGCGTAGAGCTTTCATGGCAAGGCAGCAGTGCTGATGAAGTAACGATTTACCGTGATGGTCAAGCACTTGAAACGGTTGCAAACACAGGTAAGTTCAGAGACTTCTCACGTGATTTAGAAGCCACCAGCTACACATATAAAGTATGTCAATCTGGTGAAATTTGCTCAAACGAAATCACAGTCAACTTTTAATTATTCCATATCTAAAGGTTAATTTAAGCCCCGAAAGGGGCTTTTTTATTACGACTATCCAATTTAATTTTAACGTACGGCCTAAAAATAACCGAATAAAATAGATATGATATTTAACCCTATAAGTACAGATCGCGATAAAAGCAGTTGTAATACAAGCTAACATCGCTTTGATGAGATGACTACGCTACGCCTTCACATTCAACCCACATTCCTGCCGTAAAGTCGAACTTAATAAAAAATTAAGCCTAATTTAATGTTTCACTAGATAGAGCCTAATATGCAAGACAAAATCAGTTTACTTTCTTATGCACAGTAACTCTCAATTGAGATATAAAAAAGCATAGAAAGATCAAAGCTGTAATCTCCAAAATCAGTGCTCATTCAGCTCTCGTCGTGCATCATGTTTTCATTCGCCTAATGGCTTGAGCAAATAGCTCTAAGATAGTTAAGAAGCGAAGCAACGGCATAAAATGAAGTATTAGAGTATACTCCTAAATACTATTGAAGAAATTGCAACTTAATCTGGTTTGCAACTTTTGTATGACACGTTACAATACGGATGAAAATTGGAAACCAGTCAAAATATGGATTTTTTATGAAAGCAGTTATTCCTGTCGCGGGCCTTGGTACTCGCATGCTCCCAATGACCAAAGCCATTCCTAAAGAAATGTTGCCTTTGGTAGATAAGCCACTCATTCAATATATTGTCAAAGAATGTGTTGCTGCGGGTATTAAAGAAATTGTGTTAGTGACTCACTCGTCAAAAAATGCAATTGAAAACCATTTTGATACCAGCTTTGAATTGGAAGCAACGCTCGAAAAACGTGTTAAGCGTAAACTTTTACAAGAAGTACGCTCGATTTGCCCTGAACACGTTACGATTATGCATGTTCGTCAAGGTGAAGCCAAAGGTCTTGGCCATGCTGTTTTGTGCGCGCAACCTATCGTTGGGGATAACGATTTTGTTGTTGTACTGCCCGATGTCATTTTGGATGAATACACAGCCGATCAGGGAAATGAAAATTTAGCTGCAATGCTATCTCGTTTCAACCAAACGAAAGCTAGCCAAATTATGTTAGAGCCTGTACCACAGCAGGATGTCTGCAAGTATGGTATTGCTGATATCAACGGTGTGTCGCTACGTCCAGGTGAAAGTAGTGCAATAAAGCATATGGTAGAAAAGCCAGCCATAGAAGCAGCTCCTTCCAATCTAGCAGTTGTTGGTCGTTATGTGCTTTCTAAAAATATTTGGCCACTACTAAGAAAAACACCAGTCGGTGCTGGTGGAGAAATCCAGTTAACCGATGCTATCGATATGCTGATGGAACAGGAAACCGTTGAGGCTTTTCATATGAGCGGTCGTTCGCACGATTGTGGCGACAAGCTTGGTTACCTTAAAGCCATCGTTGAATATGCTATTCGTGATGAGCAATTAGGTGAAGAGTTTTCGCAATTTTTGAAGCGCTTTCATCAATTAAGCCTAGCTTCTTAATTTGTCGCGGGATAAACCCGCTGCTACAGGTTTTCGTACATTCGTAGCAGCGACTTTAGGTCGCGACTGTTTTCACGCCTTGACGTCGTGGCACCTTTAACGAATTTATGTCGCGATTGCCAACCTTGATCGCGGGATAAACCCGCTGCTACAGGTTTGCGTATATTCGTAGCAGCGACTTTAGGTCGCGACTGCTTTCATGCCTTCACGTCGCGGCATCTTTAACGATTTTATATCGCAATTGCCAACCTTGGTCGCGGGATAAACCTGCTGCTACAGGTTTATGTACATCCGTAGCAGCGACTTTAGGTCGCGATTGTTTTCACGCCTTGACGTCGCAAATCCTTTAACGATTTTATGTCGTAATTGTCAACCTTGGTCTCTGGTTCCCCCCAGATACAGGTTTGTGTACATTCGTAGCAGCGACTTTACGTCGCGACTGTTTTCATGCTTTTATGTCGCGGGATAAACCCGCTGCTACAGGTTTATCCACATCCGTAGCAGCGACTTTAGGTCGCGACCTTTTTACTTTGGGTCGCGACTGTTTAACTGCAATCACCTTAATAAATCACACCCAAATACAAAACCAATATGGATATTCACCTACCCGCGTAACAAGCTTAGCCCTAATTGGATTCTGAATTATATACCTTGCTTGTTCTCTTAAGTCGTCTTCGCTTCGAATTAAATGTTCATAATAACCTTTTTGCCATAAGCCAAATACTCCGAAAGAACGCAGACTGGTTGCTATGCGGCCTTTTATCGCTCGAATAGAACCTGGTAACTTTAAAGAACCATTTAATTGAATAATTAAGTGAAGATGATCTGGCATTAATACGAAAGCAATAACTTTAAAAAGCTGCGCCTGCTCACAAGCCATGATCGTCTTAGCGACCTCAGCACAAATCGAAAAGGAGTTAAAGTACGATTTTCTATCTTTGCACGTTAAGGTAATTGCATAGAAATGATTTACGAGTGAGACCCGCTTATTCCTCAAGTTTTGACTTTTGTACATGTTATATCCTTATAACCCTGCATACTTAAAGAATAGAGCAGATTTGAAAGAGAGCAAACTTCAAAAGTATATTGGAATCAACTTTGGCCGCAGGATCCCCCCAGATACAGGGTTGCGTACATTCGTAGCAGCGACTTTAGGTCGCGATTGCTTTTACGCCTTGTTGACGTCGTGACACTTTTGACAATTTTATGTCGCAATAACCAACCTTGGTCGCGGGATAAACCCGCTGCTACAGGTTTATCCACATTCGTAGCAGCGACTTTAGGTCGCGATTGCTTTTACGCCTTGTTGACGTCGCGGCACCTTTAACGAATTTATGTCGCAATTGCTAACCTTGGTCGCGGGATAAACCCGCTGCTACAAGTTTATTCACATTCGTAGCAGCGACTTTAGGTCGCGATTGTTTTCATGCCTTTACATCGCGGGCTAAACCCTAAGCTACCGATATACATCGCTTTTTTCAATTACTTCAATATCATAACCATCAGGATCTTTAATAAAAAAGAATCTTGCTATTAATACATTTTTATTATAAAAATCTTTGATTTCTTTAGGGCAATAACTATTCTTTTGAGCCTTGTTGTAGACAGCCTGCAAGCTATCCGTGGCGAAAGCCAAATGCCCATAGCCATTACCGATTGTATAATCTACAGTGGTGTCATGATTCCAAGTTAGCTCCAGTTCAAACGAAGTTTCATCGTTGCCAAGGTAGATAAGAGAAAAATCATTAAAGTCGATGCGTCGTTTCACTGCCAACGCAAATACATCATGATAAAATTTGATTGAGCGATCAGCGTCTTTCACTCTGATCATTGAGTGGATCATTTTTGCCATTACTTTACCTACGGAATTTATATGTGTGAACTTTACGCATCAACTGAGCCTCATCGTTACGAAGTAGCCAAACGTTCTATTCGTATTCAAGGAGCTGTTACTAGCCTCGCGTTAGAAAATGAAATATGGCAAGTATTAGAAACCATAGCTCAACGGGAAGATCTGGGCCTTGCCGAGTTTATTTCTTTACTTTACCAAGAAGTGATTGAACGTCATGGTGAGATCAAAAACTTGGCGTCTATGCTGCGTATTACTTGCTTAACTTATCTTGCAAATAATAATGCGCTTGACGTAAGAAGTGGTAGTAACTGAGTACTACGTTTTAGTGCCGCTCCGAAAAGCGTTTCCATGTGATATTGGGATTAATCACCCGGATCGGAGAAATAACTTGCTTGAGCAAGTGGAAAGGTGGGCGCGTAACTTCATGTCCATCTTGCTTTAAACCCAATAAATATTGAAAACTGTCTTTAGTCCCGAGCTGAATAGCTGATATTCTGATTTGTTGCTCGAAGTTTAGTCGTAAACTGCTGATCGCCGTTTTCATTCCTTGCTGATCAACATTGGGTAAACCACATTTTTGTAGATATCCCTGTCTTTCCCCCTCTCCAGAAAACCATATTCTAACTTTTTCGCTATAACGACCAGTTTTTGCAGGTAAATCAAACATAAGACGTCGATGTCCTTGCTGTTTTACCAATGCTAGATATTGCTCCAAACCTGCTTGCCATAATGCGGGATGAATAGGCACCACTCGCGGTTGAATTTTACCGTGGGTGTTAAAGTGAAATACATGAACGTGGTCTTCGTAGTAAACATCATTAAGTGTAAGTGAGCCAATTTCATCACTATACGCACCAGTGTAATAGCTCAGTAAAGGTAGCCAAAAATGCCAATGTTTAGGCTGTTCACGCTTTAGTTTTTCATCTGAGTAGATATAGCCGTTAAACAAGGTATGAAGCTCCATAGTGGAAAATGCTCTTCGGCCTAAATGAGATTTCATACTGTAGTCAACGTATTGAGTATACTAAAGATCTTAAGTTTAACGGTTTTTAGTCTTTTTCGGAAGTTTGATAGTCACCTTCCCGCCTAGACCCAGGCTTGTCCGTCGGCAGGAGCGTCATAGCGTCACCTTTACATAAAATTATAGAAAGAGTCGCGACATAAAGTCGCTGCTACGCCAAACTCGTAGCAGCGGCTTTATCCCGCGATAGAGAACCAATAATGGCGACAGGATCTTCACAATAAAAAAAGACCGTGACATAAGCCTATAGAAAGAGCCCTGAAATAAAGGCATGAAAAGAGTCGCGACATAAAGTTGCTGCTACGCCAAACTCGTAGCAGCGGGTTTATCCCGCGATAGAAAACCAATAATGGCGGCAGGATCTTCACAATAAAAAAAGACCGTGACATAAGCCTATAGAAAGAATTCTGAAATAAAGGCATGAAAACAGTCGCGACATAAAGCCGCTGCTACGCCAAACTCGTAGCAGCGGCTTTATCCCGCGATAGAGAACCAATAATGGCGACAGGATCTTCACAATAAAAAAAGACCGTGACATAAGCCTATAGAAAAAACCCTGAAATAAAGGCATAAAAACAGTCGCGACCTAAAGTCGCTGCTACGCCAAACTCGTAGCAGCGGGTTTATCCCGCGATAGAAAACCAATAATGGCGGCAGGATCTTCACAATAAAAAAAGACCGTGGCATAAGCCTATAGAAAGAATTCTGAAATAAAGTCATAAAAGAGTCGCGACATAAAGTCGCTGCTACGAAAGAAAGGTTAATTCTGGGGGTATGATTTTATGAATAAAAATATTTAAGATTTAGGCAAGAAAAAAGCCGCGTCTCCGCGGCTTAACTGATTGGACTAATCATTCTGTATTAACTACCCGTTACAGTGTCACAAGCCACTGAAACATCGATAGTTTCATCTGTTCCATCTGGCGTAATAGACGTTGTAAATGGTGCTGAAATTCGAGGATCTACACTAACGGCATATGACGCAACATCACCGTTTAGTGCTGACAATGCAAAAGTACCGTCACCATTGTTCGCTGCTGTGCGGAATGGCTTAGTCGTACTTGATCTATACTTTACAATCGCACCTGGGATAACTTCTGTTACCGTTGTATCGTTAGAACACACAGCTCTAACAGTTACATTTTCGTTAACTGTGGTTTGAATTGGATTTGCTAGCGTGATCGAAACTGGGCCATTACATACCTGAACTTCAGCATTTGTTGATGAAGCATTCCCCCACACGTTACCTGCAGCATCACGGATAACTACACGTGCTGTTGCTGTTGAACTAATACCATAACGCGCTGAAGTGCTAGCTGAAACAACTGTTTTTGATGTACTACCACCACGTAAATAACTTGATACGCTCGCATCAGCAGAGGTCATACTCACATATAGACCTGAACTCGGCACAGTATCGCCAGTCACATTAACAGTAATACCTTGCGTACAGATTGGAACTGAGCGAGACAGTGTAAAAAACGTAAGGTGATCGGTTTTAAAAGATGCTTTGTAAGCCGTGCCTTCAGCGTTCAACGCACCAACAGTTGCTTTATTCGTTTCTGACTGCCATTTACCAGTATCTTCATTGTTTGAAGAAACATCAAACTGATCTCCCATTTGAATTGTTCTATCACCAGATGGTGCTAAGGTCGCGACAGGAAGTGAAACAGAAACATCGATCTCTTGGCTAAATTGTTTGATCTTAGTTCCATTGTTATCTTGCATAACGATATTACTTACACCAACTGGCTTTTTAATGCTGGTTGTACTACCAGCACTCAACCCTGCAGGCAAAACCGCTGAAATCTTGCTAGACGTAGGATCCGCAGAGCCAACAGTTAATGATACAGAAGTACCTGTAACGGCATTACCACTTGCATCTCTTAGTTGCACGCCTGCAGGAACCGTTACATCAGAACCAGCTTTACCTTTTGCAGCCGCAGCTGTAACAGGAGAAGCTGTTGTTGCGTTAGTTACACTTTCAGAAACGCTTGCTTCAACAACTTCGTCACCACCTTTTGACACAAGCGCCAATTCAGCTTCTAGCGTTGCTGCCGAATCTTCATTACTTAAGTCGATGTCAAAGCTTTTTGAAAAATAACCATCAGCAGCGACTACTGCAGTTACAATCCCAACATTCGCCCCTTCTTTTACAGTAAAGGTATAGCTACCATCTTCTGTTGTGATCTGAGTGATTGCGTCGCCATTAACGTTAACCAAATTTGAGGTTGGTTCTCCATCTTCAAAAAAGGTAATTGTCGCCGGCGCAACGATATCAACAGTATCAACATCAACTACGTTACCACTTACAGCAAATGCTAAAGCTGCAGGCGTTTCTGGTGCAACAACTACCGGATCTGTTGGCTCAGGTGGCGGAGTGATTACCACATTGTTATCGTCATCGCTAAAACAGCCCGAAAGTGCTAAAGCTGAAGCTACAGATAAAGCGAGTAAAGATTTTTTGTTCGAAATCATGATTGGTCCTTGTTCCCTTTTTTGAAAGTGCCAAGCGGCACTAACGCGCGTTTTATTACATCGAAACTTAAATATAGAGAAAGTTCAAAGATTGTCCAGCTAGTAATTAAAATATTTTTACACTGAGGTGTGCGAGTTAGTTCGTGATTGGCGAGAGCTGCCAAGATAACAAATGCTTTTACTTCATAGCCTTAGTTTGTCGTAACAACTACTGACATATTTTAAATACAAGGTCGCACAACAACGCCTTTTAATAGACACTACTAAATAACCTGAGCTGCGGATAATTAATGCCTTTCTAGCAGCCAGTTTTAGCGCTAACTGCGTTGAATTCACTTCCAATAGCCAGCTATTGGTGCGTAAATTCGCCTTGTTTTCCCTAAAACTCTCTGGCTAGAAAAGGAAAAAACTAAGTTGTTCTTTAGGAACAATGAGTTGGAACATTCCTTATCCAAACCTCAGGTTAAATAAGAAACAGACACAAAAAAGCCGCATTTAAGCGGCTTTTTAATCTTACTAAGACGTAAATTGCCTTAATCGATAGTTATTAAGAACCAGTTACTTCGTCACATGCTACAGTGATTTCAGCTGACTCATCAGTACCATCAGCAGTGATAGTAAAGTTTTGAGCACCTAGGCCCGCAAACTTAGCACCACGTGGTACAACGCGTACTTCATATGAAGACGTTTCTACTAGGTCTGTTAGCTCGTATGTACCGCCAGTACCAGCAGCTGATTCAAAGCCTTTGTTTTCTAGACGGTATTTAACTACAGCACCTGTTAGTGGTGTAGTTACTGTGTTGTCGTTTTCACAAACAGCAGTTACTGCGAATGACTCAGCAACAAGTGTAACAGGGTTAGATAGCGCAACGTTTACGTTACCACAAACTGACACTTCAGTTTCGCTATCGAACCACGTGTTACCGTTTTTGTCTTTAACAGTTACACGTGCAGTTGCATCAGCAGCAATGCCTTTTTGTGATGCCTTGTTTGCAGAAATAACAGTTTGTGATGTAGAACCTGCTTTTGCTTGTACAGAAGCTTTATAGTCGCTAGATTCCATCTTAACAGTTAAACCGTTAGCTGGGATTGCATCACCAGAGAAAGTTACATTGATGTCTGATTGACATGCATCGAATGTATCTACCGCAGAGAAGAACGTAAGGTGGTCAGTCATGAATGAACCAGCGTATGTGCCGTTTGCTTCATTCAATGCACCAACAGTTACTTTGTTTGTCTCAGTAGACCAAACACCTGTATCTTCGTTGTGAGAGGTTAGCGTTAGTTCATCACCTGTTTTAACAACTTCACCGCTACTTAGTGTAGTTGTAGCTGGAATTGCCATTGTTACTTCGATAGGCTGGCTGAACTTCTTGATTTTGTTACCAGCATCGTCAGTCATTACGATGTTAGTTACAGCAACTGGAGTTTTAACTTCAGCAGCACCTGCTGCGTTAAGACCTTCAGGAAGAATCGCACCTGCACTTGCTGATGTGCTATCAGCAGCAGTAACATTTAGTGAAATTGTAGAACCTGACACTGGATTGTTGTTTGCATCAAGTAGCTGAGTATTTGCTGGAACCGCTACGTCAGCACCTGCTTTACCAGATTCAGCTTTTGCTGTGATTACTTCAGCAGTCGTCGCATCAGTTACAGAAGCTTCTACCACTTTATCAGCTAGACCTTCAGCGTTCTTAGAAACAAGCTCTAGTTGAGCTGGAACTACTGACTCGCCTTCAGCAAGTGTTAAATCAACAATAAAGCTCTTAGATACATAACCTTCAGCTGTTACGTTAACAGTAATTGAATCAACAGAAGCACCTTCTTTCAGTGTGAAAGTAAAGTCACCTTCAGTTGCGTCAATCACGTTTACTGCAGTGCCATTTACGTCAACAGTGTTTGCACTTAGCTCACCGTTTTCAAGCAGGGTTACTTGCGCTTTGATCGCGTCGAAGTCTGCATTAACAACGTTACCGTTTACAACTAGTGCTAGCGCATCTGGAGTCTCAGGTGCAACGATTACTGGATCAGTAGGCTCTGGTGGAGGCGTGATAGTTACGTTGTTGTCATCATCGCTAAAACAGCCAGACAGCGTTAGCGCAGACGCTACAGAGAGCGCAAGAAGAGATTTTTTATTTGCAATCATGATTAGTCCTTGTTTTCCTTCTGTTAACTTACGCCAATTTGACGCG
The DNA here is from genome assembly GCF_001709235.1 of Pseudoalteromonas sp. BMB. Lineage (NCBI taxonomy): Bacteria > Pseudomonadati > Pseudomonadota > Gammaproteobacteria > Alteromonadales > Pseudoalteromonadaceae > Pseudoalteromonas > Pseudoalteromonas sp. BMB. Next base: position 108,318 of record NZ_MBQA01000161.1, on the reverse strand, counting down.
TTAACTCATAAAAAAAGCCATATCGCGAGAGAGCAATATAAGCTTAAGTTTTAAATCATTTAATAAGACAGACAGGGACTAAGTCGCTCCCTGACTAAAGCCAACTCAGTTATTCTACCAATCTAGCGGAAAAACAACCATATAGTCGGAGTTAGCTGCCTTAATTTATCACAGAAAAGCGGTAGTTCCAACCGCCTGTAATAAGTTGAAAGTAGGATACCTTTAGAACACTAAATAGACAATGAATGAAGTCAAATTTATAGCAAAAAGTTGCAATATAGTGCTTAATTATTAACAAGGTATATAAATTTAATAGCTAGAATGAGATGGCGGTGTGATTTCCGCAGGTTTTAGCAACAGCAGGTTTATCCCGCGACAGGAGCATCGCGACACAAAGTCGCTGCTACGAATCCATAATCCGCGGCAAGTGCATCGAAGCATCTCTCGTAGCGGCGGGTTTATCCCGCGACGAGAGCCTCGCGACGTAAGTCGCTGCTACGAATCCATAAGCCTGCGACAAGTGCATCAAAACACCACTCCCGTAGCAGCGGGTTTATCCCGCGACGAAAACATCGCGACGTAACGTCGCTGCTACGAATACATAACCTTGCGACAAAAACACCGCAACACCGCTCCCGTAGCAGCAGGTTCATCCCGCGACAGGAGCATCGCGACACAAAGTCGCTGCTACTGTTATCTGTAAGTTAGGTATGCTTCTCGTAATCTTGCCAAATTGCTGTAAATATAACTACTAGACAAGCGTCCTTGATTAAGGAATGTCTTATCCAAATTCACAGGTGTTTTAACTGAATGTCCACGGCCAATCACCAATGCATTTGTTGACTCACCAATACGTGTACTCACTTCATGGCGCCAAGCTTCATTCCCTTTTATCTGGCCATAACGGATTGGTGCCATATCTTTACGTGGAGTAAGCGGGATGCTAAACGCAATACCTGCGACTTGTACATCTGTATCTTGAGCAAAGATTGAAATATAGCTGTCGCCAAACCAAAAGCGAGTTTCTAGTTTTACACCGCTATCTTCATAAAAGAACCGACCTGCTGTTGCGTGAAAACTCACATCCTGCTCAACCCAGTTATAACGATAAGACAAAGTTTGATAGTCTCTGTCTAAGTCATAGTCATCATATTCTAAATAACCAATTTCAGCATTAAGCTGGTGACGACCGTTTTCACTAAGCCAAGTCGTTTCGTTTTTGATACCGGTATAGTCATTAAACTCTTTAAAGAAACCAATATGGGTTTGGTTATAGATTCCATACGGTAAATCTAACGTTTGATAGATTGTCGCTTGCGTAACACCACTGTCTTTTGCAAAGCGACCAAATGCTTTGCCTGTTTCGTAGTCATCTGTTTTGGCAACTTCGGTTTCAGCGCTAACGCTTATACCACCGCCGTACCACATCGGCACATCCACATCGGCTTTAATTGCGAGTGAAAAGTCATAAACACCTATCTCAGTCGCAAAGTGTGAATCTAGAGAAGGCCCTATCGTTACACGTGGTCTAAAATATGGACTGTTGGCTTTAGGCATTCCCACCCAAGATACACTGCCAATCGGATCCATTTCACCGCGACGAATATCCATATCTGGTGTACTGCTGGTATTAATAAATTCACGGTAATTATCGATATCACCACGCACAGAAAGCATCGGAATACCACGGTTTAATAACTGAATCGTATATTTAGCTTCAGGCTCATCTATATGTTCAGCAATACGACCAAGCACAAGACCAATAGCGTCTATATCATTACGATTAAAAACATAGTTTTCAAAACTTACAACAATATGTGGGTCACGATTAAAGCCCACACTAATCGCCTCTAAGCCGTCGTCGATTAGTGCATTTTTAAGCTCCCGAGTTTGTAGTGTAAGTGACTTTCTGTATTCATCACGCTCCGTTACTTCTTGCTTAGCTTCTTCTAGCGGCTTTTGAGCCAACTCTCGTTGCTGTTGATAGTGCGCTTCAAATGCAGCCTCACGCTTTTTATGGTTATCTAAAATCGGTGCTGGTGCTGCTTCTGTTGGATCATTTAGCTTAGCCTGCTCAAAAAGCGGCATCGAAAAGTTAACTCCCCAAAAGGTATCCTTTTCTGCATGGTCTGTATTGCTGTAAAACTTGCTAGTTAACGTGAGTGTACCTACATCGTAAATCCACTCTTTAGGTACAGTTAAACGTAAGCCCGCATTCACTGCATCCGCATCATGCTCAACCTGCAATGCAAACCAATCCAACGGCTGCCATTCAATACCAGCAAAAGCGCCATCCATTTGCCCGGTTGCGCGATCACTTACCGCAAAACCAGCAGAAAACCTAAAGTCATTCCATTCGCGTGAACCAGCTAAATAATAGGTTTCATATTTATTAGCTGCACCACCTAGGTCTTTCCCACCTATTGCTAAGTTAAACCACTCTTTAGGCACAAAAGGGAGTTGGTATTTAAGATTAAAAGAAAGATCACGAGTCTGCTTTTCAGCTTTTATTTCAGCGTTAAATAGATTGTCATGCATCGAACTTGCAGCTATTTGACCACTTACTTCTAAGCCATCAAACAATCCAGCAGCAAAAATATAATTATGCCCATCAACATACCGCTCGCCACGAAGGTCTAAGTTATTATTGTAACCAATATCTATACTTCCCTTTTTAAGTACCTCGGCAGTAGGGGTATTAAAAATACCAGTGTAGCCCGCAAATGCGGTGTAGTTATTTATTTGGGTATCAGCTAAAACAGGTATGCTTGCAAGTGCAATGCTACCTGCAAGAATCGTATTTATTTTTGACATGTGCGCAGACCGATTTTTATTTTCAATTCTTGAATTTAATGTGAAAGAGCAAATTAACCAACTCAGACACCGTTATAAATATTATGTAGATATCGTACAATGAAGTATAGAAAAACCCAACCTTGTAGCAGCGGGTTTACCCCGCGACAACAGTACCGAAACGCCACTCCCGTAGCAGCGGGTTTATCCCAAGATAAGAGCTGCGCGACATAAAGTCGCTGCTACAAATAAACAACTTCCCAAAAGGAGCGTTACACGCTCCTAAAATTGATCACTTTCCGTTCAGACTCACGTTGAGCTTCAAGCACTTGGCGTTTTTCATTCCACACCAAGTCACAAATACCGTCTGTAGGATTAAACCCTGTAGGCGCCTCTAACAACAATTTACGAATAAGCTCATGATCAAAGTTATGACAAGCTGTATCCATTGCACTCATAAAGTCTTCTAGCTCTGCCATTGGTAATTTTACTTCATTGGCCGTCATGATCCGTGGATGAGAGGTCTCTTCAACATTGTCACCAATCAATAACTCTTCATATAACTTTTCGCCCGGGCGTAATCCTGTGCATTCAATTTCAATATCGCCATGAGGGTTTGACTCTGATTTAACCTCTAAGCCAGAAAGGTGCACCATTTTGGTCGCTAAGTCTTTGATCTTAACAGACTCACCCATATCTAACACAAATACGTCACCACCCTTACCCATGGCACCCGCCTGAATAACTAACTGCGCAGCTTCTGGTATGGTCATAAAAAACCGAGTGATATCCTTATGTGTTAAGGTAATTGGTCCGCCTTCTTTAATCTGCTTACGGAATAGAGGCACAACTGAACCACTAGAACCAAGCACATTACCAAAACGTACCATGCAAAAACGGGTATTTTTAGACGTTACTTTACTTTCAGCCAAGGCTTGTAACACTAACTCTGCCATACGCTTGGTTGCACCCATTACATTGGTAGGGCGCACCGCTTTATCTGTAGAGATTAATACAAAGGTCTCTACTCCTGCGTTAATAGCGGCTTTAGCCGTGTAATAAGTACCAAATACATTATTACGAACACCCTCAACAACATTTTGCTCTACAAGCGGTACATGCTTGTAGGCCGCAGCATGATAGACAGTTTGCACCCCAAAGGCTTTCATACAAGTTTCAATACGGTTGATACGTTGCACCGACCCCATCACTGGTACTATTTCCAACGATATGCCTTTATTCAATGCAAGCTGATTCAGCTCCTTTTCAATGCTATATAAACCAAACTCAGACACTTCAAAGAGCACCAACTTTTTAGGCCCATTTAATATAATTTGCCTACATAGTTCAGAGCCTATAGAACCACCTGCACCAGTTACCATAATGACTTTATCTTTTATATTTGCAGCCATCAGCTCTGCTTGTGGCGTCACTGGATCTCTGCCCAATAAGTCTTCGATTTCGACTTCTTTTATCTCGTTAAGCTGCGCTTTACCGTCAATAACATCTGCCATACCAGGCACTGTCATCACCTCGAGCGGCAGTTTTTCTAACTTAGTGAGTATTTCTTTACGGCGAGAGCGCGACACACTTGGTAAAGCAAGTAAAACCTTGTTTACTCGCTTTTTATCTATCAAATTATAGATTTCATCAAAGGCGACAACCGGGATCCCTTGGATAATAGCATTATGTTTAGTTGGATCGTCGTCCAGATACGCCGTAACATAATAGTCAGGCCCTGTTGCGAGCGCGGTAGCTAACTGCCGACCTGCATCCCCTGCACCATAAATTACCACCGGTGTTTTTGTAAATGAGGTTAAGCGCCAAATCAAAGCTCTAACCAAAATACGCGAGCCACCTACTGAGAGTATCATTAACCAAGCATAAATAAATGGCATGGTTCTCGGAATTGAAGTTTGCGTAAAAAATGAAGAAAGCACTAAAACAACAGTGCTTACAATTGTGCCTAAAACAACAGCACCGACAGCATTTGCCCCAACGTAACGGAGTACAGCACGATATAGCCCTAGTTTTACAAAAATAACCAAGCTAACAGGCAATAGCAAAGCAAGAACGAGCCAGTTTTTAAAGCTCGCCAATGGAGCCAAGCTATCTAGCCTAACGATAAGCGCTAACCAAAATGCCGTGACAATAAATATAGAATCTAATACAAGCGTGAGAAGTCGCTTTTGGTTACGAGAAGCGCCAAGCAAGGCGCGAAACCAACTATCCATTGTGTTCCCTTTTTATTCTAATCCGAACTAAAACCGCAGACGAACTAAAGCATAGTACATGCTGCAGTATACACAAAAGTAGCAAAAATGTATGAGGATACTTTTAGCTATAAATAATTAGCTGTATAAGTTACTGACTATTAAAGGTTAATAGTAAAATGATTTATACCACTGTACCATTTTTGTTATACCTTCATTTAAGCCTACTTTTGGCTTATAACCCGTAGCCTGAAATAAACTTTCTGTATCGGCAAACGTTTTGTAAACATCCCCCGCTTGCATTTCGCGAAAGTTCTTTTTAGCCTCAATTCCCAGCTCATTTTCAATGGTTTTAATGAAATCCATTAAGTTGATAGGGCTACCATGGCCAATATTATATATTGCAAACGGAGCTGAACTCGACGCTGGCGAACCTGTTTCAACTCTCCAATCCAAGTTGCTTTTGGGAACAACCTCTGCCGACTTAATTATTCCTTCAACAATATCGTCAATGTAGGTAAAGTCCCTCCACATATCACCATTGTTGTTTACGTCTATTGTTTCACCATTTGAGATTTTCTTTGTAAAAATAAATGGCGCCATATCAGGTCGACCCCAAGGGCCATAAACAGTAAAAAAGCGTAACCCCGTAGTTGGCAGTTTATACAAGTGCGAGTAACTGTGTGCCATGAGCTCATTGGCTTTTTTTGTCGCTGCATAAAAAGACACAGGATGATCTACACTATCTGTGGTACTAAAAGGTGTTTTTTCATTTAGACCATACACAGAGCTCGATGAAGCATAAACTAGGTGCCCAACACCGGTATTACGACACCCTTCAAGAATATTTAAGTGGCCAACTAAGTTAGTATCGGCATAAGCTTCAGGGTTTTCAATAGAGTAACGTACCCCAGCTTGAGCTGCTAAATGAATAACTCGATCAAATTGATGGTGTTCAAATACTCCCTTTATTTTTTCCCTATCCCCAATATCGCCTTTAATAAAAGTAAAGTTAGCGTGTTCTTCAAACTGAGCTAAACGAGCTAACTTTAAATTCACGTCATAGTAGTCATTTAAATTGTCAATACCAACCACATTATGCCCAGAATCCAAAAGGCGTTGACATGTCGCAGCTCCAATAAAGCCCGCGGCTCCCGTTACTAAGTAATGCATTGTTTTCAATTCCGTGTTAGTTGATATAAATTAGTCACTGTCAAAAAATCATCCAAATCTATGATTCTCTACCTACAAGCTTTCGCTCGCAAATAATAACTTCAGTACCAAGCAATATAGTCAATTCGTGCTTAGCTTATTGTTAGCTATGTTTATTTAACACGGTCACCACTGCCACTACCTGTAACTGTCATTAATATGTACTTAAAGTAATTGCTTAAGTTAAGCGTATCAATCATCTCACGATCTGTTTTTGCAAGCAGTTCAGGGGTAGACATATCAATTTCATTTACTTGCGCAAGGCCAGTGATACCTGGGCGCACGTCAAATACATTTTTAGCATCGCGTGCTGCGGTAAGCTCTTCTTGATTAAATAAACCAGGACGCGGGCCAACTAAGCTCATTTCACCTTTGAGTACATTCCAAAGCTGTGGAAGTTCATCTAACTTTGTTTTACGTAAAAAGCCGCCGAAGGGAGTAATAGAAGCTGTACTTGCCAAATGGCTAGCAACAGAAGCTGTATCCAGCTTCATTGTTCTAAATTTTACCAAAGTAAAAGGCTTTTTATTACGCCCAACTCGTTCTTGGGTAAAAATCGGCGAACCGGTATCAAATAAGCCAACAAGATATAAAAGAACCAAAAAAGGAAAAGCAATCAAAAGGCCAAAAAAAGCCAATAAAAAGTCGAGTAAACGTATCATCAACATTCCAAGTATTAATTTTTTGCAGCAAGCTTGAAGCCATGCTCAACAGAATAAAGCGGAGACCAGCTAAGTGTATTTTTAGTATGAGTTATATCTAATTGAAGTGAGCCTAAAAGCCGATCAATCACATCATTTTTATTAAGTAATTTACCTGCAAGTTGAAAGCACCAAACAGGCACAGGTAATGCCAAATTTTTCTTACCTTGCACTTTTGCCATCAGTGCTACCATTTCGGCCGTTGATAAGTCATGATCATCGCTTACTAAAAATATTTGATTTGCGGCTTTAGGATGCTCAATACACACAGTAATTAAATCAACTAAATTATAAACTGATACTAAGCTACGTTTGTTATTTTTAATTGCTCTAAAAGGCAATGGTAAACCTTTACTAACAAGCTTCAGCAGTGATGCAAAGTTAGCTTTAACACCCTTACCATAAACGAGTGGCGGCCTAATAATAACAATCTCCATACTGGTTTGTTTACCTAGCTCTAATAACTGCTGTTCTGCTTCTGCTTTTGATATACCGTAAGGGTCTTCAGGCTGCGGACTATCAGCATTGCTAAAGGGGGGGTTGCCAGATGTACTCTCGCCATTCACTTTTATAGAACTCACAAAAATAAATCGCTTAACACCTGCTTTAGCTGCTTGCTTAGCTAAGTTTAATGTTCCAACTGTATTGACAGTTCTAAATTCTTTAAGAGGATCACTGGAAGTATCATCCATAATGTGAACCCGTGCAGCACCATGTATTAAAACATCTACAGAACGTAATGCATTTTGCAAATCTAAATTTTGCGTGTCTGATAAATCAAAAAAGCTGAAGTGAGGATAATTGGGCAACTGCTTTCGTCCTAGCAGCAAAGTAGTTTCACGTTTGAGCTGCTGCAATAAAGTACTGCCAACAAAACCTGTGTAGCCAGTTAGTGCTATCATTTTTATACCTTAAAACTACCTAAAAGCATTTTATATGTATCACAATGCTGCTCAAAAACACTTTGGTTAGAAAACTTTTCTTCTACAAGTTTACGACCATTTTTACCAAACTCTGCTTTTAAAGAGCTGTCAACAGCAAGCTTTTTTAGTGATAGAGTTAATGATTCCACTGAATTAGGCTCCACAAGCAATCCGTTATAGTTATCTATGCATATATCTTTGCATCCACCGAGTGGAGTTGTTATTACAGGACGCCCAACAGCACAAGCTTCAATTAAAATCCTTGGAACCCCCTCACCATAAGTTGTTGGAAGACAAACTGCATCTGAGTCTGTAATTAAATTTTTAATATCACTTCTTTTTCCAAGCCAGTCTACAAAATCAAAAGAAGCCATTTCTTCAATTTCTTGCTGCGTGTATGCAAAAGGTGAGTCAAAATCAAATATTCCAGCAACTTTTAGCCTTACTTTAATTCCTTGTTGATTTAACTGCTTTACTGACTCAAATAACAACGAAAGACCTTTGTTTTTTAATAATCGACTAGCAAATAATAAGTTTAGGGTGCCAGTTCTATCGCTTGCAATATCAGAAAAAGAGAATGAATCTAAATTAATTCCGGCACCATAAACTCGTATCAAGCGACTTTGAGGAATCACTTTCATCTTATTGAAAAGTTGTAAATCTTCTTCATTTTCAAAAAGAGCTATATTTCGTTGTTTTTTAGAAAATATTCTTAGCAGACTAAAAATAACTTTTCTAGATAAAACATACTTGGAATCCTTTGAAACACCAAGAGTACCTAGGCCTGGGTATGTAGAAACCAATGGGATTTTTTTTATACAACAAATGATTGTAGAATAAAGGTTAGGCTTTATTGTTACTGAATGTATTATGTCAGGTTTCACAGCATCAATTACTTGATATAACCTTTTTAATACCTTGAGCTCATTCAAGATAGACATACTGGTTCTTTCAATAGGTAAAGCTGTTACAGCAAACCCTAAATTTTCAAGACGATTAAAGATCTCAGGCTCATTAACCGGCATTACAATATGAACTTTGTAACCAATTTCTTTAAAAAACACCGCCCTTTCAAGCCAATGTAAGTCAAAATACCAGTCAGCATTAATAATATATAACAGTTTTTTCAAAGTCCCTCCAACACAAAAAACAATTCAACTAACTATCAAACTCTTGATAAATTTTCTCTAATTTTATGTTGTTATATTCTATTGTGAACTGTTTATAAGACTCATACAGTAGTTTATCATTACCAACACATGAGTATGTCACAATTTCATTGACCCAAGAATTTATGTTATCTAAGCTTAAGAAAGTTACATAATTAGAAATAGCAACATCTTTAGGCACATTATCAGAAACTATAGTTGGTACATTAAAGTATTGTGCCTCTATAGCAACAAGGCCTAGACCTTCAAATTTCGAAGGGAGAACAAATATGTTTGCAATATTCTTAAGAATTGAATGAACATCTTTTCTAACTCCAAGAAAAAGCACTTGATCTTGTAAGCCGAGCTTATTAACTTCTCGAATGACATCATCCTTCAAAGGCCCCTCTCCAATAAGCAAAAGCTTTGTATTACGATCGTCTAAAACTTTTAGTAACCTGATAATATATAAATGATTCTTTTGTTTAACAAACCTCCCAACATGAACAATAACCCTATCAGACTCTTTTAAACCTAAGTCCCCTCTATTAGTAGTAGCTAGAGGATCAGTAAAAGATAATCCGCAAGGTATTATCTCCACATCACTAAATTCATAAAACATTGAATTTGAACAGGATTCTGACACGGCTATTCTTCGATTGGCAAAAATCAACAAGCCAATTTTCATAAATTTGTAATAAAGCCTCTTAGTCAAATTAAGCTTTTTATATTCACTTCTTTTATCATTATGACAATGCGCGATTCTTCCTTTGACACCAGCAAGCCACGCAACTAGCAACATTAAAGTAGAGGCTAAATTAACATGGGAGTGCATAATACCAATCCCATTGAATTTTAAATACTTATACAGCTCATAATAAAACCCTAACCTGTTACCATTTAACTTAATCAACCGAAGATGAGCACCATTCTCTCTCACAATATCATCATAAAACCCCTTACCACTTTTATGAACTATGATATGCATTTTATCGCCCTGAAATTTTGAGAGATCTTTAAGCCAAGTCTCAACCCCTCCAGGGTTGAGCTTTCCAATAATATGGACTACCTTCATTTAAACTTCCTTAAAAAAAACTTTGTTGAAAAAAAGTAGAATAAGAGTATATAAGTCACTGGTATTTTTTTTCTAAAAAAGTTATCTGCTATATAAGCATTTCCAATAGAATCATAACCACTTGCATAGGTGACTCGAAAAGCACTAACCAATGACAAGGTTAAACCTATAATCATAACCATAGAAAAATACTTAATAGCTTCTTCTTTATCTTTAGTAACAGTAATTTTGAAAATTATAATGAGGTGAACTAAAAATATTACTACACCTTCTAATGTAGAAAAAGGTGAAACTATAAAATTATCTAAATTTAAAAAGTTAGGCACAAAATAGACAACCAAAACCCCATAAAAAATAAATAAAATTGATTTTAAACCAAAAAAACTTATAAAACCAACTGATAAAAACGTAGTCAGATATAAGTAACCACGAGATAGATAACCTGTTGAAATTACTAAAAGAAGAATGTAAACCGGAGCGTAAACCCTAAATAGCATAGATAAAACAATTGATAAAAATAAAAGAACAAGCTTCAGAAAAGTAAATTTTTCATTAACTTTAACCCATAGATAAAAAGATAATACTGCAAAAAAAAGAGAGAAGTAATCTTTAATAAAATAAGAAAGCTGAGAAAAAACTAAGGGAGACAAGAAACAAAAAAATGCAAATAACCTTTCATTAAAAGCTTCTCTATATAATAGTCGACCAGATTTTACCAATAAAACAACTGAAATAGAATGAAGTAGGTAGTTAATAAAGACAAGTAACTGCGGTTTCTGGTCGTTTATAAAAAAGCCTAATACTTTATATGTAAAACCTGAAGCGACAACTGTTGAGACATGTTCCTTCCCATAATAACTATATAAAAACGCTTCAGTATAGAATTTATCAGAATCTATTGGGCTCATAGCTACTGAGTAATCAGTAGTATAAAAAAAGCCAAAAGACAATATACAATAATAAAAAAAATATTTCCTTTCTATCGCGGTAGAGAATAATACTAAAAATAATGAAATTGAAAAAAGCTTAAACTCCAAGGTTAACTTAAAGTTATAAAAAAAAATAAAAAGTGTAAATAACATTATGCACGATATGAGCGCTTTTAGGATTTTATTTTCTGATAAACTGTTCATAAAACTTATATCTTTTTTCCTTTAACTTTTCTGACAAATAACTCTCAGCAATAGTCAAACTTCTTCGTGTATCTAAATCTATGTCATAGTTTTCTATAATGTTTTTGATATCTAAGCTAAGCTTATTAACATTTCCTCTTTCATGAATATATAAAGATCTAACAAGCTCAGGTAAACCACCTGCATTTGAAGCTAAAACAGGACAACCGCGACTCATAGCTTCTATCGTTGCTCTAGGTAGTCCTTCTTGGAAAGATGGCTGTAAATATATATCAATATCATCAAGCCATTTCATTATTTCACTTTTATCAGAAATAAACCCATCATGTCTAAAATCTACATTAACTTGCTTAGCTAATTGAGAATAGCTTTCATCATAGCCGGAACCTATTACATGCAATGATCCTTTAACACCCTTTAAAGCATTTATTGCAATATCAATCCCTTTTGTTTTATTCTTCATTGTCCCAATGAGCCCAAACTTCAGAGTCCCTTTCTGCTTTCTGGAATTAAACCTTCCCGACCTCACACTTATAGAGTCATAGTTAATATCTGATATTTCTACATTTGATGCATTAGCTACAATACCATTACAGGGATAACGACTTTGCAATTCATTTTTCGTAACATAAAGTGCTCCATCACATCTAGCGACCCACTTTTCCATCCTTAGCTTACTAAGGTATGAGTATACTTTAGCTTTAAGCGAGCCATGATAATTAAGCGCATCATGAGGGCATGCCACAACCTCACATACAACTATTTTATTTTGCTTCTTTGCTTCTTTTATTGCTTTAAAACCTATTTCACTCGGTAATCTGGCAACTACAACATCACATGATGTGACAGCTGCGTTTACTTCATGGCTATTTGCATTAAGTAGTAAAGACGATAAGTTAGATAAGTTTTCAGAGAAAACAAATGTTACATTTTCCCTTTCTGCCACAGCCCCTATTTTCACATGTTCGGAAAATCTCCCACAAACTATTACCTTAGTTGCTCCAGCATCAAAAAATCGGTTCCATACATGTGCATCTAACGTTCCACTTGTGTGAATATAGCCATCTTTCTTTGTAAAAATATGGTCATGGAAAAATCCTACTTTCATTTTTTTATCACCTTCCTTAGATCATCAGAAACAGACTGCTTATCAGTTTCAATGGATTTAAAAGCAATTTCTAGTTTGCTTTTATACTCCGCAGTGTTCTCCATAAGCCTTGTAAAAATAGCTTGAAGGCCTTCAGTAGTTATTTCATTTATATCTATTACATACTCATGTAGGTCAATTTCTTTCATAATTCCATGAGTTTTATTTCCGCCGTAAGCAATAGCTGCAGCAGGCACACCTTGAACTTGAGAAAATATTACGGAGTGAAACCTCGTGCCTATTAAAACATCTAACTTATCATAAACAGTCATTATTTCTTTATAATTAATATCGATATCGATGACAGTAAATTCGACGCCGGATTCAAGCTTAGAGACAACGTCATTAATTGCAATCATATCAGTTTCGTGTGCACTGGGACCTTGAACTTGAACTATAAAATGATATGCACAATTCTCTTTATTATCATTACAAAAAGCTGCAATCGATTGAATATAGTTTTCGTACCTTTCAGATGGATCTTCCGCAGACGGAAAACGATAAGGCCTGACTGTAATACCAACATTGGACTTATCACAACTCAGTTTATTAATGCACTCGTCCACTAGTTTTTTGTTAATACCGTCTGGGTAGCTTTCTTCAGCGTAATAACCCAAATCAAATGCATATTTAGCATTGTTTATACCAATTTCCTGGCAGAACTTTAATGATACACGTTCACGAACATATAGTAAATCGCACTTATTTAGAACCCACTTTGTAAACAACTTATTAGTAAAGCCTGTAATTGGGCCAATTGAGTTAGGAAGGACAATTAACTTCTTCTTTAACCTTTTACCAAGCAACAAATAATAAAGTCCAAACCATAAGTAATAAAGATCTTCTACCTTTCCGTATGTATGCAGAAAACCACCACCTTTAACCACGATTGAATCTGCGTTTTTAATAATATTAAATGTTTTTCGATGCTCTTTATTTGGAAAAAAAAGTTTAAACAAAAACTCAAAAGGAAAGCACAGTATCAGAAAATGTCTAATAAAATCTACAATAGCTAACAAGCCAGCAAGTAAAATACCTAATTTAGAACTATGAACGGTTGATTCAGATATAATTCGCTTGGGGTTCTCAACTATATTCCTAAAAACTTTAAAGCCTGCAGCCTTTGTTTGCCTAGATTGTTTCTCTCGATCTTGCTTATTATTTCCATAATCAACAATTGATATATCTAACTGTTCATCAAGTGCATTATCCAGAAGGTAAGCAGCTTCCCACACTAAAGCTTGATCTCCACGGTTTAGATCCGTGCAAGCAGGAACAATTAAAACTTTTTTTCTCATTTCATGTCCTTCAAATTTTGTATTAGTATTTTATTATATTCTTCTAAATTTACTCGAGGCTGTTCATTATAGTTTTTTAACCTATTATAAACTTCAGATGGGAGCGTACTAAAATCTATAAGAATATTGGACAAGTTTGCATCAGATAATATATTTTCTACTTTTACATCCCACTTTATTGCTACAACTTTTTTATCGTAACAAATTGATGGGACTATCGCATGTAAGCGCTGAGCAACAATATGATCTGAGATAGATATAACGTTTAATATATCATGATATGATAAGCTTCTATCAAGAATATTTATTTTACAATCCTTCCCGTTGAGATTAGCATAAGGTTCTATATATTCCTTGATAAAAAAATAGTCATTGGAGGAGCCGTTATTAGCAATATTAATACATTTATATTTAGTTGCGAAAAACTCTATCAAACAAAGCCACCATCTTTTCGCTTCTTCTCTATCTATGGTTAGATTAGAATGTCTCGAGCTTTCGTTAGGATCCATAATAAAAAGTGTAAGGCAACTTTCAATATTATTTGAGGTTTCAATTAGCTTTGCAGAAGTAAATGCACAATCATGTACTACTCCTTTTACATCGAGACCAAGGTTCTTAGCATTTAGAAAAGAGTTTTTATCGCGAGTGTAAACAGGAACTCTTTTCAATGTTTTTAAGAAAAAAAAATTATACAAATATGAATGTATATCTCCGACACCTACAGACCAGAAAAAACACTTTTTATCTTTTTCTAAAATCATTTTTATTACGCGAGTAAGTTTAGAACCAAACACGCCAAAATTATCTATTAACAAATGCCCTCCTCCAATAACAAAGGAGTCACAAGTCTCTATAAACTTATTTAAATCGTTATCAGAAACACTTGGATTGAACTTCTCTAAAAATAAGGTTTTTAAAAATCTTATTGAGTGGTTTCTTTTTTTCTCTTTTGCGCCTTTCAATGGTATGTTAAGCCCAAGTGGATGTTTAAATTCAATATCATATTGGCCTTTCGAAAGGTCATAAAACAGCACTTTTTCTACATAATTAAATTTTAATATTGACTCAGCCAAGCATTTTGCTATTAGCTGATCGCCTATATTAGTTGAATGCCCAACACCAACAATACCTACAATCATATAACTACCTTAAAGCACCTAAAATCGAAGTATCTACTCTATATTTTTTTAAAATAAACCTATGACATAGAAAGTTCCATAAAAAAATAGAGATTAAAGAAGTGAATGCAACCCCATTAATTCCATAGCTATTATAAAAAAAGAGTAAAAATACAAACTTAAAAATCAATGACGTTAATATATATATCGCAAGTCTTTTAATATGCTTTTTAATCTTCATAACTGTTAAAGATTGTCCGTAAAATGCATTAATTAACTGAGATAATGATAAAATAACTAATGCGCTCTTAGCATCTATATATTCACTTCCAAATACATTCAATATCAGCTCACCAAAAATAAAGACTATTATAAAAAAAACCAAGCTTGCTGAGAACCCAATTAATACTGGCAGCTTCAAATTCGAGGAAAAACTATTCTCAGCTCGGCTCTTAACTAATGTTGGGGTAATAATATTTGTTAATGCCATTAAAAAAACAGAGCTTAATAGTGTTATTTTCTGTGATGCTGAATAACTAGCTAGATCAAACTCATTTCCTACAGCCCCTAGAAACAGAACATCAACATTAGTCATGAGTGTAGTGAAAATCACTATAATACAGAGGTTTAACGAAGAAGTAAGCTCACTTTTTGCTAAATAACGTTTTCTTATTGGATAGACTACCTTTACTTTATTAAAACGACTTGAATAAGCAGCATTAGAAAATAAGTAGCTTAAAAAAATAGACAATCCAATTAACTCAGCACCGCCTATATTAACAAGATCGGATATAAAAATACCGAGTAACAAAAGTAAAAATAATAAAACGCCTCTAAAAACTCGATCGATTAATTGTGAAAATAAAACTTTTTCTTCCGCAAATAAAACAGCCTGTCTATAAATCATCAAAGAGGAAAGTAAAGATGAAGCTGTAATTAAAAATACTGTAAGATATGAATACTTTGATAAAAGCACATAAGTAAATACGCACAAGCTTACTATAAAATTAGCAACATAAAAGGTATTCACAGTTCTAATTTTTAACGAAGTTTTCCTTAAAGAACTTTTCCCAGGTAAATTCAATAATAGATACTGATTTAGGCCTAAGTTTGCAACAACCCCTGAAACAGCTAAAAGAGAGATTATAAATGAAAAAGTTGCAAACTCACTAACCCCAAATTCCCTAGCAATTAGAATATTTGTAAAAAAACTCAATAGTGCTGCAAAAAAGGAGATCCCTGCAGATAGCAGAGAATTAGACAGAAGCTTTTTAAAATTCAACTTACTTCCTAAGTAAATATAAATTATTTATACTCGTAGTTGTAATAACCGTAGTACCCATAAGCGTTACTTGCTTTACGTAACACGCCATTAAACACCACTCCTTTTACGTCTATGCCGTTTTGCTCAAAGCGGTTGCGTGTAAGCTCAATTTCGCGGGCATGATTTTGACCAAAGCGCGTTACTAGCAATGTTGTACCCGTATGAGCACTAACAATTGCAGGATCAGTTACCGCTAAAATAGGTGGTGTATCTATAATCACGATGTCGTATTTATTTTTAATCTCATCCACTAGTTTAGTGAAGTTAGCATGCATTAATAGCTCCGAAGGGTTTGGTGGTATTTGGCCTCGGGTGATTACATCTAAGCCTTCGACTTGGGAATGCTTAGTAACTTGCTCAAGAGTTAAGCGCCCTGATAGGTAATCACTTAAACCATCATTCCACTGCATACCAAACTGAGTTTGCAGATAACCCTTACGCATATCTCCGTCAATTACCAGTACCTTTTTACCGCTTTGTGCGAGTACAGTGGCTAGGTTCACCGTAATAAATGACTTACCAACACCTGGGCTTGGCCCTGATATAGCTATAACATTGTTTTTAGCTTCTAACATAGCAAAGTGTAGACTTGTACGTAGGCTTCGTAGAGCTTCTATCGAGAGGTCTGCGGGGTTATCAATTGCCAATATTGATTTTGCTTTTGCCGTTTTACCTTTCCGCGCTCTGGCAAAACCAGTCAGTTTTACTTGATATTCAGAGAATGGAACGCTTGCATAAACAGGTAAGCCTAACGCTTCAATTTCACTTGGATCCTCAATCCCTTTATGCAGTGCTTTTTGAATAAGTACAATCGCAATAGCTAACATACCACCGAGCATGGTTGCCATCATAACGATTAGTGCTTTTTTAGGTTTGACTGGTTGGGTTGTATTTACCTCTGCGTAATCTACGATGCGAACATTACCCACCGTACCTGCACGTACAATATCTAATTCCTGAGTTTTTCCTAAAAGTAGAGTATAAATTTCATTGTTTACTTCTACATCACGTTTTAAACGTAGTAACTCACGCTGGGTTTCTGGCAAGCCTTGAACTTCACCAGCCAATTCGTTGCGTTGGCGCTTTACAGTATCAATTTGCTCTACCACACCACGATATGAGGGGTGCTCGCGTTTAAATTTACGACCAAGTTCTAAGCGCTTTAATTCTAGTTCTTGCAGTTTTGTTTCTAATATCACAATTTGCTCGAGTACCGCCTGCGTTTCTAAGCTGATATCGATAGATTCTTGTCGAATTTGATATTCATTAAAGGCTTTTTCAGCACGCTCTAAGTTGCGCTTAACATCTGGTAGCTGAACTTCCAAGAACTCCAAAGATTGCTGTGCCTCAGCGCTGTTACGTTCAACGTTACGACGAACATAAATACTAGCTACTTTATCGAGTACTCTTTCTGCGTAGGCTGGGGTTTTATCTTGCAGCGCAAGATTGATAATACCCGAGTCTTTACCTTTCTCAGATGCTGAAATTGCGCCTTGTAAGTCTAATATAGTTTGAAGTCTATTACGTTTTACTATTGAGAATTCAGTACCTGGACGTGCAATCAGAGTTTTGATGGTTAATTCAAACTGACCAGCTTTGACTTCCTGCCCTACTTTACCAGAAAGCACTTCTTCGCCTTCTGCATTTAGTAGAACAAAACTCTCCCCCGTTTGCGCTAATAACGTGAACTCTGCTCCTTCAGCTCTTTTAGGCACTCTAAACCGATGGATCTCTACCTTTTCACCGCCCCATGCATAAGAGCTTGCGCCAAAACTTGGTTCAGCAACTTCACCTTCAGTTTGCGGTACAAACTGACGGAAGCTGCGCCCCCCAAATAGCGGGAATAGTTTAGGTTCAACAACCGTATCTAGACTAAGCGTATCGACGGCTTCTCCTATTACGCTTCTTGATTTGAGTAACTCGATTTCGGTTACCGCGGCAGAGGTGCTTTCAAACATGCCTGACATATCATCAAAGCCAGGAACTGAGCCGCCTTTTTCTTCTACCTGTACCATTGCGGTTGCTTGGTAGATTGGCGTGCTAAATATCGCGTAAGCCACACCTAGCAGCATAAATAATGACGTAACACCTGCAATAAACCATTTGGCGTCTAATAAAGCACCAAAGAGTGCCATTAAGTCGATCTCTTGCGTATCTTCTTGTTTAGATTTTTGCGGAGAAATTAGATTTGGCTGAGCATTCATATACTCGCAATTCCTTATAAATACTGTTGCCAAGCGCCGCAGGCGCTATCGATAAGCTCATACACGTGCTCAAACGCTTCTTTAGATTGGCGGTATGGATCGGGGATTTCTTTATCGCCAATCCATTTACCGAGTAAAAAGGTTTTACCGCGAGCTTGAGGGTAACGGCTGCATAAATCATCAAGGTGCCTATGCTCCATTACTAAGATGAGACTGTTTTGCGAAACAAGCGCACCACTGAGCTGACGCCCTTGATGCTCACTCATGTCGATACCTTGCATCTTAGTAAGTTCTTGTGCTATTGCATCGGCTGATTTACCTTCTAACGCGGTTAAGCCCGCCGACGACACTTGGATATTCTTACCTGCCAATTTGCTTTTTAATACATATTCTGCGGTTGGACTACGGCAAATATTGCCAGCGCAAACCATTAATACACTATCAAACATGAGCATTCACACTATTGATTTTCAATATCTTGAATTGCATCCACAGTTGATAGCGAAGGCAATAGTAGGCTGATAACTTTGTTCCAGCGAGCAAGTGGTGCGCTAGTTACGTATACGATATCTTGAGGTTGCAATTCAAATTGCTCTGCAAGTACCAGTGAGGCAACATTTTTTGCGTGTAGTTGATATACATCTGCAAGCACGCCGTCTTTTTGTAGGTCGCGTTTACGCAGTACAAAAACACCATTAGCATCAGCTGTGCGCTCATTAAAGCCACCTACATCAGTAAGTGCTTCGGCTAGACTCAAGCCATAGCGGTTTACGTCTACTTTGCCAGCTTTAATTACATCGCCTAACACATAAACATTACGCTTGTCATTACGGCTGATATGAATGATATCACCGTGTTGCAACAAACGGTTTTGTGAAATATCACCCTCAGCATAGAAATCATCGAGTTGAATAACCTCAGTTTTCTCTCCGCGAGTAAATGTTACGGTTTCCCAATCTGCACTTTCAGTCAGGCCGCCAGCTTGGTTTATTGCATCAATTAGCGTGACTGGCGTTTCTGTGATTGGGTATACACCCGGTTTTGTTACTTCGCCGGTTACGTATGTTTTTTGGCTTCTAAAGCCAACCACTTTAACATCAATTTGGGGTTCTTCGATAACACGGCTTAAGCGTTTGGTAAGATCTTCACGTAACTCATTTACTGTTCTACCTGCTGCCGGAACTTTTGGGGCGTAGGCAAAATTAATAGTGCCGTCGGCTTGAACACGGAAACCGTCAAACTCGGCTGTTCTTTGTACCGCAGCCGGGATTGTAAGTTCCGGGTGATCCCAAACGCCAATTGTAATGACATCCCCAACGCCTAAACGATATTCATAGTTTGAGACATCGATACCAGCAAGTGACGAACGGTCAATTTTTTTGGCTTGTTTGATTTTGTGTTCTTGAACTAACTGAGAGTCGATGATGTGAATATTTACTTTTTCTAAGTCGCGTTCTAGATTTGCGGTTTGTTCGCCAGAGCCGATTCCTTCAAAATGGCCACCAGGAACAAGTGTACAGCCGCTCATTGTCATCAGAACGGCTGAAGCAATGATAGTTTTACAGCGTAGCGCCATTGTTTCTTCCCAAAAGTGTTGTAATCTTTTCTTTTCATTACTTTTATTGCCCTTTATTAAATAGTAGAGGGACAATAAAAATTTCGTGGGCTAATTAAAGCATGCACGATTGTTAATCGCAAGTGAGTACTAGGTTTTGCATAAGATCTCACTCTATATTCTATGTTTTTACCTAGAGATGTGGTTAAAAGCCTTTATCAAGTTTGAGTTCATTTTTTAGATTGTTGTTTTTGTTGTTTCTTAATTTGCAATTTAGTCTTTGGTCCTTGATGGTGGCGTAAGCTGCACTAGAACCATTTTGTCGCGCCATAAAGTCGCTGCTACGGCATTCAGGCACGCTTCCGCCCTTAGGTTGTAGCTCCCAAATGCTGGTTTTAGTTTTAATGAAAGATCGCGAGGTGAACTCGCTCCTACCACGTTGACCTAAGATGTTTATGTCTCCGCAGCGTAAAACCATTCTGTCGCGGCGTAAAGCCGCTGCTACGGCATTCAGGCACGCTTCCGCCCTTAGGTTGTAGATCCCAAATGCTGGTTTTAGTTTTCGTGAAAGATCGCGAGGTGAACTCGCTCCTACCACATTAGCCTAAGGTGTTTATGTCTTCATGACATAAAGCCGCACTAGAACTATTCTGTCGCGACATAAAGTCGCTGCTACGGTATTCAGGCACCCTTCCGCCCTTAGGTTGCAGCTCCTAAATGCGGGTTTTAATTTTAGTGAAAGATCGCGAGGTGAACTCGCTCCTACCACATTGGCCTAATGTGTTTATGTCTTCGCGGCGTAGAGCCGCTGCTACGGCATTTAAGCACGCTCCCGCCCTTAGGTTGCAGCTCCTAAATGCTGGTTTTAGTTTTAGTGAAAGATCGCGAGGTGAATTCGCTCCTACCACATTGACTCAAGGTGTTTATGTCTTTGCGGCGTAAAGCCGCGCCAGAACCATTCTGTCGCGACATAAAGTCGCTGCTACGAAATGGTTTGAGCTTTTAAATTACGGCTACAAAATTACCAACGTTCCGCTATGAGAATGTAATTTTTCTAACAACGTGAAGAAGTTTACAGCCAAACCAGAGTACACCCTTTTTATAACAATTAAATAAGAATAAAGGATGAAGTTTTTATTGTACCTTTTTTATTGTACAGTTATCAACAACGATTTGTGCATAATGGTTAAGCAGTTTAATTAATAAAATGCTACGAAGTTCTCCATCAGGTTGTTGATACATGGCGTGAATGTCTTTGTAACAGCCGTCTGTTAACTGAACCAAGTCACCTTCTTGAAGGTCGAGCTCGTCCGCTATTTCATTTTTATTCATTAGTTGAGCGACGAGTTCATCTGGTACCATTTGCAGTTCGGTACCATAACGAATAAAGTCAGAAACACCGCGAGTGTTTTTTACAGCAGAAAAGTGTGAAGAATGTGGATCTAGCTTAACAAATAAATATCGTGGAAACAGCGGTTGCTTCACCGCCTTTGAGCTAGAGGTTTTTCTTTTTACGAAAGTTGGGAAGCAAGACTCTATCCCTTGATTTTGAAGATTTGACTGTGCTCTGTGTTCTTGTTTTGGTTTACAGTAGAGCAAATACCAGCATTCCATGCGTTGCGTTCCCTAAAAAAATAAGCCTAACGAATTAGGCCTACTATTATACGTATATTCTCAATTAGGTCTAGCCTAGTCACTGCCAAAAAGGTCTCTTGTGTAGACTTTTTCGGTAACGTCTTGTAACTCCTCAACCATACGATTAGAGATGATTACATCGCAGCTACGTTTGAATACATCTAGGTTGTTTTCTACTCTAGAATTAAAGAAAGTTGCCTCTTTCAGTACAGGCTCATAAACCACTACCTCGACTCCCTTCGCTTTTATTCTTTTCATCACACCTTGAATAGCAGAAGCTCTAAAGTTGTCCGATCCCGCTTTCATTATTAATCGGTAGATCCCAACCACCTTAGGATTTTTTTGCAAAATTGACTCAGCAATAAAGTCCTTTCTTGTTGTGTTTGCATCAACAATTGCTTGAATTATATTATTAGGTACATCTTTATAGTTGGCTAAAAGCTGCTTCGTATCTTTTGGTAAACAATAGCCACCGTAGCCAAATGAGGGATTGTTATAATGGCTACCGATTCGGGGGTCTAAACACACCCCCTCAATTATCTGCTTAGCGTTTAAACCATGAGATTCAGCATAGCTGTCTAACTCATTAAAGTAGGCTACGCGCATCGCCAAATAAGTATTCGAGAATAATTTGATCGCTTCGGCTTCTGTAGAATCAGTGAATAACGTGTCAATACTCTCTTTAATCGCACCTTGTGCTAGCAGATAAGCAAACACTTTTGCACGCTCAGAGCGTTCACCAACAATAATACGAGACGGATACAAATTATCGTAAAGGGCTTTCCCTTCTCGTAAGAACTCTGGTGAGAATATGATATTTTCAACACCTAAGGAGGATTTAATTTTTTGCGTAAAACCTACAGGTACGGTGGACTTTACGACTATAACTGCATTGCGATTATACTTTTTAACGTCCGCAATAACCGACTCTACAGAATTAGTATTAAAGTAGTTTGTCTCAGGGTCATAGTCTGTTGGCGTAGCGATGACTACATATTCAGCGCCTGTATAAGCAGATTCTTTATCTGTAGTTGCAGTTAAATTGAGCTTTTTTGTGGTCAAAAACGCTGAGATTTCCTTATCAACTATGGGTGACTGCTTATCATTGATCATATTCACTTTATTTTGATCAATATCTAAAGCCATAACTTCGTTATGCTGAGCTAATAATACTGAGTTCGAAAGCCCTACATACCCTGTTCCAACAACTACAATTTTCATCGTTACTTCCTAATTATAACTAAGAATAGCGTTAACTATTCGTTGGCACGCTTTGCCATCGCCATATGGATTATGGGCGTAGCTCATTTGATTATATAACTCAATGTCTTCAATTAATTGAGACACCATATCAACAATCTCATCTTTATTAGTGCCCACAAGCCTCACCGTACCTGCTGAAACCGCTTCAGGCCTCTCGGTAGTATCTCTCATTACTAATACGGGTTTCCCTAATGACGGCGCTTCCTCTTGAATGCCGCCGGAGTCTGTGAGTATGAGATACGATTTGTCCATTAGATATACAAATGGCAGGTAGTCTTGTGGCTCTATTAATTTAATATTCGCAACCCCTGCTAGCACGCGATTTACAGGTTCTTGTACATTTGGATTCAAATGAACTGGGTAGACAAAGTTAAAATGAGGATAACGCTTTGCGAGCTGCGCAATAGCCTCACAAATTCTTTCGAACCCTTCACCAAAACTCTCTCTTCGATGTCCTGTAATAAGCACATATGGCCTATTCGTAACATCTGCAAATTGCTGTTCCAGTGAAACTGTCAAAGCCCTTTCTGTTAAGACATTTTCTTTAACTGACAATAAAGCATCTACAACTGTGTTTCCCGTCACAACAATCTTTCGCTCACTGACTTGTTCTTTCTGCAAATTGCTGGCTGCAGCTTGAGTTGGAGCAAAGTGTAACTCAGCAAGCTTTCCTGTTAACGTACGATTAGCCTCTTCAGGCCATGGGCTTAGAATATTTCCAGTCCTTAGTCCAGCTTCAACATGACCAACCTTAATTTGCTTGTAAAAAGCAGCAAGTGAAGCTGATAAAGTCGTCGTTGTATCGCCGTGCACAAGCACCCAATCAGGTTTGAAGTCCTCTAAGACCTCGCGCAAGCCGAGTAATATTTTACTTGTAACATCATACAGATCTTGTCCAGCACGCATTACGTTTAGATCATAATCAGGTTGGATTGCAAACAGATGAAGCACTTGATCAAGCATTTCTCGATGCTGTGCGGTCACACATACTTTAGAATGGATCTGTTCGCACTCATCCAGCGCTTTTACAAGTGGTGCCATTTTAATGGCTTCAGGACGCGTACCAAATACTGTTAACACTTTCATTTTGTTGTCTTATTTTAGAAAATACCGCGACTGTCTATAAGCACTTTTTTAGCAACTTGCTCAGGGTCAATCTGTTTAAACTCTTTATGATCAACGAGCACTGCGACTGTGTTTGCTACAGCTAATGCTTCATCTATAGAAACTAGACGCACCTTCAAGCTTTGTAAGTGTTGTGGCAAGCTGTCAATATTAGGCTCTACGACCACAATTTCATAGTCGTGTTTTTTAGCCAGCATTTCTACAATGCCGAGTGCTGGGCTTTCTCTTAGATCGTCAATATCTGCTTTGAACGCAATCCCCAGACACGCAATTACTGGCTTTTTAAACTGATCAGCAGCTTCCTCAATTTGATTTAAAACAAATTGTGGTTTAGCGTCATTTACTTCTCTTGCTTGTCTAATTAACTTTGCACGTTCAGGCGCGCTACTCACGATAAACCAAGGATCAACGGCAATACAATGACCTCCAACGCCTGGGCCTGGGTTTAGAATATTCACACGAGGATGGCGATTTGCAAGCTTAATTAGCTCCCAAACATCAATATCAAGGTCATCACAAATCATCGAAAGCTCATTTGCAAACGCGATGTTAACATCTCTAAATGAATTTTCAGTTAACTTTGCCATTTCTGCTGTTCGTGCATTAGTTATCAGGCACTCCCCTTTTACAAAAATCTGATAAAGCTCAATAGCACTTCGGGTACAAGCATCTGACATACCACCAATAACGCGATCGTTCTCAACAAGCTCTTTCAATACATAACCAGGTAGAACACGTTCGGGGCAATGCGCTATTTTGATATCAGCATCATCACCAGCAGTCTGCGGGAACGTTAGATCAGGCCTTAGCTCACTTAACCACTCTGCCATTTGCTCAGTCGCACCGACCGGTGACGTGCTTTCAAGTACCACTAAATTACCTTTTTGCAATACTGGAGCTATCGATTCTGAAGCTGAGCGAATGTAACTGAGATCGGCTTCATAATTCTCTTTAAAGGGGGTAGGCACAGCGACTAAAAATGCATCAGCAGCTTGAGTACGAGTAGTCGCTTGTAGCTTTTTAGCTTGGACTGTACTTCTTACAACAATATCTAAATCAGGTTCAACGATGTGAACATCGCCATTGTTAATAGTATCAACCGTCTCTTGGTTAACATCAACTCCGATTACACTAATACCTCTAGAGGCAATTACGGCAGCGGTTGGCAGACCTATATAGCCTAACCCAACGACGGAAACGGTTTCTATTGACATATAATACTCATTAATTCGGTGTTAAATTTTACCAACAAGGTAGTAGTAAACAAACTTTAGCAACTTACCTTGTCGGAAAAGCCTTGAAGGTTGGGAAAGCAGTCGATAAAGCCACTCTAAATGTAGCTTTATCCAAAGTTTAGGCGCTCTTTTTACGTTACCAGTATACACATCATATGTACCGCCGACGCCCATATAAAAAGCATTAGGGACTTGCTTTCTGCATTCAAATATAAACTTTTCTTGTTTTGGTGACCCAAGAGCAACAGTAATAATTTGTGCTCCTGAATCTTTAATCTCAGCAATTACCTCTTCTCGGTCTTCAAAGTAGCCATCACGTGCACCTACAACATTAACTCCGAGACCTTGGAGTTTTGTTTTTGTTAATTCTATTACCGTTGCAGATGCGCCAAGCAAGTATACTGGTGTATTTAATGAAGCTGCGCTTATCATCAATTGCGTCCACAACTCACACCCGGGGATACGAGCCACTTTTGCATTTGATTTTTTGCTCATAACGTAACTAACACCAATCCCGTCAGCGTAACGCAAAGTAGCATCTAACAGTACTTGTCTTGTTTCTTGGTCGCGTTCCGCAACCATCACTTTCTCAGGATTGATTGCAACAGCAACACCAGGTACTACATTAGATTCACGTAATATAGCACTCTCAATTAAATCTTGGATCGAGCCAAATGCTGTAACGGGTATTCCACGTATTGTGATTTCGTTAGCGCTGTTCAATGATGCCTCGTAAGTATCAGTTTTTGGTATATGGTAAGCAAATTATTTACAATATAGGTTAAGCTATGCTGACTTACCGAATTTAATGCCTCTTTTTGCATCAATTGATAGTCGTTCATGCTCATTTTTAGCGCCTGATAAAGTGATTCATAACCTTTACTATCAAGCCACTCATCATCGTTTTGTAATAGCAAGCCATTTTGGCCGTCTATCACTTGCGCCCGAGAGCCATCAGTTTCTGTTGCAATAACGGGTGTACCTGAAGCCATAGCTTCAGTCATCACCAAGCCAAAAGATTCATTGCGTGAAAGGCTAAGTAAAAAACGCGAGCTGCAATAAAGCTTAACTAATTGCTCAGGTGCTAACACCCCATAAAAATCGACCCGTATATTACCATTTTGTGATGCCCACTGTGAAGTGGCCCCCTCACCGACCACCGCTATTTTAGCCCCTTTTTTTGCTATTTTTTGTAAACGGTCAATACCTTTGTTGTAATTTTGATGTCCTACAAATATGAAGTCATACTCATAAGTCTGATTTGTTGGTGGTTGATAAACATCTAAAATACCAGCACTCAAGAGTGAAGTTGATGCTTCTGACACATCAACGTAGCTCTTAAAACGCTCAAATAAGTTTTTACTAACGAATATTGCATGATCTAGCTTGGTAAATGCCCATTTGTACAATGCACTAGGAGGCTGATAAGCATAAACATCGCTACCGTGGAATGTAGCGATAAGTTTAACTTTACTATTAATCAAAGCCTTATAAGTAATAGCGAGTAGTATATTTGGGAAAAAGAAATGTACGTGGATAATATCTACTTTCTTTGCAAACAAAAACTTCGCCAAGAAATGAATATAGAAGAGTGGATACCTCAGTAAACGCTTTATTCTTCCAACCTCATCTTGTGTCAGGTAAAAATACTCAACTTCTAAATTTTTTTCCTTTTGCAATGCTTTGAACTGGTTATATACAAAGCGACCTGAATTAGGCTTCTTTGCACTTGGACCCATGTTTGAAAGTAGTAACAAGCGTATCATTTCTTCTTCTGCTCCTTGCTATTTTCTCTTTGCATCTGAATACCATAATTCGCTCGAGATGGGATTAAATGAAATAAAACCCGATACAATAACTGGACAGGAGGGATGAATATATGATGCGTCATCGGCGTATAGCCAGACTCAACTTTCACCTTTTTAAAACGATCTTCAGTGCATGCCCAAACATTTTTCAATAGTTTATAGCGAAAAGCATCGGAGAAGTTCTGATTGATGTAAGCAGAAAAGATACCCACAGAGGCAAACGGAGGTATAACACTAAAGCACTGGGCCGCCATCACGTTGCTTCCAAAAATGACGTATCTCCCTCCTCTACCATATAAAAACTCATAGTAAGTGACTTTTTGATAATCAGTCAGATTAAGATGCTTGGTTTTTTCGTCGAAGTCAGCCAGTAACTTACTCAACGAACGCGCATTACAGCCAGAATAACGTGCTTTTAATATTGTTTCTGCAGAAAAGCTGAACAACGAGTAAATAAGGGGAAATAATTTATATAGCTCACCTTTCCAACCTTTTGGTGTAATATATGTCGCCCGTTGAAGCACATCGCCAAGGTAGCCTTCGAAAAAAGCGGAAGCTTTACAAAATTTCTGGCTAATATAGTCATAATTACTCAAGAGCCCACCGATAGGGTTGAGTAAACCATGTGACATTTCCGCAATTATCTCTGCTTCATTTTCAAGCCCTGCACCTAGCTTGTATTCATACCCGTAATACTCATCAAACAAAGGAGCATATTGCTGCGCAATCTCTCTTTCAGGACTCCCCTCTGGACCATAAGTGAACCCATACGAAAATTCTGATGAAGCTAAGATGAGCCTGGAATCCATACCACTGCTAATTGGAAGGACACGCTCAGTTTTAGGCCATAAATCAACCAATCGTTCAATTTCACCAGAAACAGCTTCCAATGTAACTGTACTAGGCTTCGTGATATCTATATATTTCTCGGTACAGCCCACCTCTGTAACAGCTCCAGGCTCAAGTCGTTCAATACCATCATACAACGTAAAGTTCCCAAACATATGCTGCTTAGCAGCAAGTACGTCTTGCATTTCAGCATTTATTTTATGTTCAGATAACAATGGGCGCACCGCCGGCGCAACTTTTAATTTAGCTGATAACTTATCGATATAATGACTAGAAAGCCCAAAGGGATCATTGATGACCTGCAGTTTTCCATTCGATACCCAAAGTCCGACAAAAGAGCCTGCCTCAAGAGCCTTCAGCACTTCAATACCATTTGTAATAAGATCATGTAATAACTCAGACAAGGCATTGCGCTTTGATTTATACACAAACCAACCAGCAACATATAACTCATGCCCATCAACTTGTATTACCGGTGGCGCTTGCCATTCTCTTTCACTGTATATTAGGCAGCCGTTAAACCTTGGTAAAAGCAATACTCGGCTATGCTTTTCGGTAAAACTTTTAACATGTGGTAATGAATCCAAATTTGCATTTACATACAGCCCTCTCATGATATCAATTCCCTGACTGTAATGTTGAAGTGCGTTTTTGACGGCGAGCTAAATACCACTCCAGAGGCGCTTTACCAAAAATACTTCCAAAAACGAGTTTTACGTAAACTCTAGAGTTAAGCTTAGAATAGCTGAGTGAAGCTAGGTAGTGCTTAATACCACTCAGGCGTGCTTCGCTCCGTAATTCAAAGTCGCCTAAGCTTTCGTATTGCCTTGCAAGCCCCTTGCGCAAGCCCAAAGCTAAAAACTCAGCCTTATACTTATCAATTATCGCTTTATGCCCATTAACTTTAGTTTTTGGGTTGCAAGAAATACCATCTTCAGCTAATTGGTAGGTTAGCATTGGCGCTTTGATATGCACACCTGCAGAAACTTTAGCCAAGCGAAGCAACAAATCATAATCTTGCATACTCGGTAAACTGTTATCAAATCCCCCAATATCCTCTAACGCTCTTCGCTTGATTAATAAAGCGGATGTGCAAACGCCATAACCTTGCTCCAATAGCGTCACATACATATTTGTCGCAGAGAGACACTTAAACTCTTTTTTGAGCCCTTGGTATGTCAGATACATATCGCAATAACAAAAAGTGGCATCGGTGTGTTCATTTAGTGCAGCCAATTGCTTTTCTAGTTTATTTGCATCCCACAAATCATCATCATCTAGAAAAGCGATATATTCTCCCTTGGCACTTTGCCACCCTGTATTACGGGCAGCGCATGCACCCTTATTTGATTCATGCTGAATATAAGCCACTCTAGGGTCTTGCTGGTATCTAGCCATTACTGCTTCAGTTTCTACTCGGTATTGATCTGGATGGTTGTCATCTACGACGATCACTTTCCAATCTTGAAAAGACTGTAACTTAACGCTAGCAATTGCGCTATCTAACATATCTGCACGACGATACGTGGGGATAATAATACTTACTGTTTCTTGCATTGCTTTGCTCTATTTAATTCTGTAGCCATCGTAATATTGCAGATCTTCCTCAACATAGTGATTCAACTGCTTCAAATAAGTGTAGCCATTTAGTGACAGCGGATGAAACCGCTCGACTTTATAAAAAAAGTCACTTTCATTTAGATAAACCACATAGCTAAAGGCTAAAATTACGAATGACTTAATTGCGATTGTAAAGATAGAGGTTAGAGAAGAGGGAGAGTAAACCCCTAATGAGTGTATCAATAATGGGGCATACAAGAGATGTAGCGGCAGTATGATACGATGTAACTCTTCACCTATAAAAAATAGTGCGACGACACCTATTGCACAAAAATAAATGGAAATATTGAATAAAGTGATTTGATCTTTGCTTTTACTTTTATAGTAAGCTGGGCTACACAATAGGGTAAATACAACAAACAATAATAAAGATGGTAACTTCGAAAAGTTTGGTTCTATTACCAATCTTGTCAATACCTTGTTTATCATGTAGTGATTTACAACACTACCAACCACTTTAATACTAACTATAAATAAAGCGACTCCTGTTAGGAAAACTAAAAATAACCCAAAGAGTTGTGAGATCGTATACTTCTTACTTAATCTCTTATTCAATAGAAAAAGAGGTAATAATAACACCATAGTAGAAAAGTGGAAAAGACCCCCAATAATAAATATTAATAGCCCTTTTCTAAATTGCTCTTTAGAGATCCAAATTCCAATTAATATTATAGGAACAGCCATACATGCACGGATTAAATGCCACTGCGCTTGAAAAAATTTATAAAATAGTACAATAAGTAAAAAACACAGCAATGGATAAGCAACATTAACTGTTTTGCAAAAGCGCCAAATTAAGGCATAGGTAAAAAGTAATGTTACCAGATAATACACAAAGAGGTGGTTGTTAGTTAGTTTTGCAATTGACCAACTGAATAACGCAAAAAGAAAATCCGCATGCTGTCCATACAATAATGACGTAGTCATCATTGAACCAAACTCTTCATAGCGTTCATATGCCATCAAATATGTTGGCATATCATCTGATCCCCCCCACAAAAATCCGATCATCCTGCTTGAGATCAATAAAGCTAATGAAAAGCTAACTAAAAAAGGTAAAATATTTTTTGGCTTTTTTCCAATTTCAGAAGTGGAATAAATCAACACTAGAGCAAGCCAAAGCACTACCGGTAAAAAAAGCCAACTTAAAGATAAAAATAGTAGACTCGCATGCCTACTATTTATAGCTAACTCAATGATGCGCTGTTCGCTTTTAGCCCGCATTGACTAATACCCAGAGCCTTTTAATTCTTTCATAAAATGACGAACTAAGACTAAACCAGATGCAAAGAAAACACTAAATATCGCGGCTAAGATACAAATAACAGCTCTGCTTGGACTCTCTTTTCGTTCAGCAACAATCGGGCTTTCAATAATCCTAAAAGCAAAATCTTCCCGTACTTCTGCTAATAGCATTTGTTTAGTCTGCTCTTCAATAATGGTGTAAAACACATTTTTCATCTGCGCAACTTCTGTTTTATCCAACTGCTGTTGTATATAAGCGATACTGCGTGATTTTTCATCTAACTCACGTTGTCTTAATTGTTCATTAAGCTCAGAGATAAGGTTGCTAACCCATTGTTTAGCAATATGTGGATCGATACTTCGAATGCTAACAGTAACAAGATTTGTTACTTTGTTATGCTTAACGTCAAAAAGCTTATTAAAACTTTCATAGGTTTCAAAAAGTGTTGGCTCAAAGCTTTTACCTGTTTCTGGATTTACTTTCCACTTTCCAGAACTGAGTTCAAGCTTCTCCTCATCAAATAATAACTTTTCGCTATTTTTATCGTACTCTTTCGCTCCAAATAAAACTTTACTTACTTCATATTTGGAAAAAAATTCAAATAGAAAGTCTTTAGATTTTAATACCTCAAGATGCAGTAAAGTATCATTACTCCCACTGTCTAAATTCACTCCCGCTAAACTTGCAAAGCCACCAATCTGACTTCCTAGCGCCCCTAATGCAGAGCTTTCTTTGCTATCATGTGGAGCAAGTAAAACAGCAGACTTATAAATATTAGGCATAGTGAGTGAATACACCACGGCGAGAACACACGAAACAACTACAAAAATAAATATAAATAACTTTTGTTTCCAAAGAATCAGCCACATATTCACTAGATTCACCGAGGTGTCTTGCTGGCTATTATCCATGTATATGCTCCTGTGCAACTTTCGCAAGATACTGCCCATACTCGGTTTTACTCAGTCGTTTTGCTTCTTCTATCAGCTGTGATTTACTGATCCAGCCTTTTGCAAACGCAACTTCTTGTAAACAAGCAATTTTGAAACCTTGCCTTTTTTCAACAGTATGTACAAATTGTGATGCCTCCATCAAACTGTCATGCGTCCCAGTATCAAGCCACGCAAAACCTCGCCCAAGTACCTCTACTCGCAATTTATTCTCGGTTAGGTAGGCTTCATTTATGCATGTTATTTCAAGCTCTCCTCGCTCTGATGGTGAGATCGATTTAGCCTTTTTAACAACTGAATTGTCGTAAAAATACAATCCCGTTACAGCATAGTGGGACTTTGGCTTTGTCGGCTTTTCCTCAATCGAAAGTGCATTGAAGTCTTCATCAACTTCAACTACGCCGAATCGTTCAGGATCATTAACTTGATATGCGAATACGACAGCACCATCCTGAACTTCAGCGGCTTTAAGTAACTTAGGCGAAAAGCTAGCGCCATAAAAAACATTGTCACCTAAAATCAAACACACACTATCTTCGCCTATAAATTCTTCGCCTATAATAAAAGCTTGAGCTAGTCCTTCGGGTTTCGGCTGTATCGCAAAAGTTAGCTTAACTCCAAATCGGCTGCCATCACCCAAAAGTTTTATAAACTGGTTTTGATCTTCAGGCGTAGTAATAATCAGTATGTCTCTGATACCAGCTAGCATTAGTACCGAAAGGGGATAATAGATCATAGGTTTGTCATACACGGGCAATAACTGCTTGCTGACTCCCTCAGTTATTGGATGCAGTCGAGTTCCACTGCCTCCTGCTAAAATAATTCCTTTCATGATTTTACTCCTAACCTTTCTCTGAGGTAGTTCCCTGACTGCACTCGTTCACACCATGCTAAATTATTTAAATACCAAGACACTGTTTTTTCTATCCCCGATTCGAACGTTTCTGCAGGAACCCAGCCTATATCACGTCTTATTTTACCTGCGTCTATCGCATAACGGACATCATGTCCTGGTCTATCAGGGACAAAGGTGATCAACTCGCTAAACTTACTAATTCCGTTGGGCTTTTTCGTTACTTTTTGATCTAAGATAGAGCAAATAGTCTGAACAACTTCCAAATTCGTTTTTTCGTTGTGACCACCAATATTATAGGTTTCTCCAACTTTGCCAGAGAGTGCAACCTTTACGAGTGCTTTGGCATGATCCTCTACGAAAAGCCAGTCTCGAATTTGACTACCGTTGCCATAAATTGGTAAAGGTTTACCTTCTAGCGCATTTAGAATAACTAACGGAATAAGTTTTTCAGGGAAATGGAAAGGCCCGTAGTTGTTTGAGCAATTTGTGATTACCGTTGGTAGCCCATATGTTCTCCCCCAAGCTCTTACCAAGTGATCAGAACTCGCTTTACTGGCTGAGTAAGGTGAGCTTGGATCATAACTAGTCTGTTCGGTAAATAACTTGTCTGTATGCCCAAGATCTCCGTAGACTTCGTCAGTGGAGATATGATGGAACTTAAAGCTATCAGCTACCTTTTGATTTTTATTCAGGTATGCACGTGCGCACTGTAACAGTACGTAAGTTCCTATAATATTTGTTGTTATGAATTCGCCGGGTCCATCGATTGAACGGTCAACATGCGATTCAGCAGCCAAATGCATAATGAGATCTGGCTGATATTTGTTAAACACTTCAGATACCTTACTTTCATCGCAAATATCGCCGTGTTCAAAAAAGTAATTTGTATGCTGTGCAACGGATTCAAGAGAATCTAAATTTCCTGCGTAGGTTAACTTATCAAAGTTTACAACCCTAAAGTCTCCAAGCCCAATTAAATGGCGAACGACGGCACTTCCAATAAAGCCCGCACCGCCAGTTACTATCACTGTTTTCATTAAATGTTTTCCGTTGTCACTGCTCAACAAGACTCTGTATTATCTCAAAGATCGTACGAGCTTCCAAGTTTAAAACCTTTGTCATTTAACTGCCGCAAAAACAACTCCACGGTTATCAAGCTCCCAATGATTTCCGGCTTAATCGGCTTTTTACTTCTATAGAAAGCATCAATGTATTGTTTTATTTCTGAGCAGCTTAAAATTTTAGAAAGGTGACTATCTGTAAGTAATAAATCGTATACATAGGACTCAAATTTAGGTTCTCTCAACCATAGATCATATGCAACATAATGGTGTTTGGCGAATACACGGCGATATAAGCTTCTAGCCCATCGTTCAACAGGCGTTCCAATGATAAAAGCTTTTAAAGTGGATTTCATCCCGCTAGAGCTACTCTTAGGCGATTGGCTTTTTGATATAGGCTTGCCTGTCTGCTGCCATGGAATATCAGAAAAATACTCAGGATAAGTGTTGAGCAACATATGGTGATATAATTTCCCATCCTTTCGAAAAGCACTGGGTAGACCATATAAAAAGTCAACAAAATCATTATCCATAAAAGGTTTAAGTTGATGTAGCTCGTGACTAAGTAGGTCACTTCCCGCTGCGATAAATCGCATCCCACGGTTGTAAATGAAGATACTTTCTTCGCAATCAAAGTCAAAGTAACCTTCATCTGCCAGCGCTATACTAAAGTGCTTACCGTACTTTTGCTTAACAATAGAAAAAACATTTTCTTTGTCCGTTTCAGATGGAATATAACTGCCTCCAGCTGTCACATCACCTAAAAAGCCATTTAATAAATAGTTCGAGTGTTTTGCAATTTCAGCTACAGATGTCAGTGCATGCATATGCAGTACATTTTTCAGCCCATCAGTTAACCACACGCCTCTTTCTCGCCCGCAAAACCACTTTTCTCCATCTATACCAATAAAATGATGAGTAGCAGATGCCACATCTGACACATGTTTTGCGATCACATGGTCTGCACAACCAGCCTCACCAAAAGTAAAGGTGTGAATATCTCCCTTAAAGTACTTAGCCGCACCAGCTAACAAAGCTCTTGAATCAAGTCCACCACTTAACGTTATCGCTAATTTATCCTGAGTGATAGTCGATATTGCACGCCTCATCGCTTGATCAAATAACAAGCCTAATTTAGAAACTGCATCATCAAAGCTTATTCCTTCAAGTGGTTGTATGTCGTTCCAGCTCCAGTAGCGCACTAATTCCGTAGTTCGACTTTTTAAAGCAACACGCAAAATCGCTGCAGGTTCTAGACGTTTAATTTGCTTGAAAAGCGTAGTGTTACCGAGACAATGACCAATATCGATAAATGTATTCAAAGATGCTAAATCAATACTTACCTCACTTGTTTGCAAATTGAGTAATTCTTTAATTTCACTCGCATAACCAAGCAAGGTGTCCTCTTGCATCCATAAATATAACGGCTTCATGCCATATCTATCTGAGATCAACGTAACTTGTTCTGTGTTGAAATCAATAATAGAGATAATAAAATATCCATTTACATTGGCTAAGAACGCTTTTAGTGTGTTGTCGTTATAATGTAAATGGATCTCATTCAATGCGTCTGCAGCTTTACAGTCTATACCTGCTATCGAAAAGATATCCCCCCAGAGTGTAATCACTATTCCATCGCGCTCTAGTCGCTCAATAGCGATATTTTTCCTCTGTGCTTTAAGGTTTTGCTCGAAACTAAATCCAACGTCATTAGAGAAGCAAACATCACCCGCAGTAAAGTCACCTAAATTCTCGTTCGATTTACTGAGTAGAGAAGCGGAAAACCCCGGCATATTAGCTCCTTAAATTCTTTAATTGGGATATGAGTTGAGGAAGTATGAACATCATATATAAAGCACAACTAATAATTGCCAGCAATAACTGGTATTGAGATGCAATATATAATCTTGCTATAACGATAAAAGCACAGATGCAAACGGCGACTAAGAGTGGTAATTTAATCGCATTAAGAAGCTCTGAAAAACCAACTTGGGCTGCAGGCTGCAACAGCACCTTCCAATGCGCTAAAAACAGAAAGACCTGAAGTACAAATAACCCGAAAGTTAAACTAATTAGCCCGCTTGAAATCACGAGTAAAATAACTATAGGCCTTACAAGCGATACTCCAATATTCCATGAAAAGGCACGCTTAACTTCACCTGATGCTCTCATTAACACACCAACAGGATTCATAACAGAAATAAGTAACATATATAAAGATAGCCACTGAAGTACTGAGGCATGTTCCACCCAATCAGCACCAAAGAAAGCGTTTAAAACGAGTTCAGGAAAAAGTGCGATAAAGCTATACAGTGGAATATTGATATAGCTGAGAAGCCCAAGCATGCTTAAATACATCTTTTTAATTGAGTGCGATTCCTTAAACTTTACCATCAATGGAAAGGCCACTTTGTTTACAATTGGATTGATTAGCTGTAACGCTGGTTTAAATACCAAATCTTTGATGTAGGCATAAATACCAAGCTTCTCAGGCCCTAAAAACTTGCCCACTATGAGCTGGTCGAACTGGGCACTGCCATAATTAATCAAACTTTCACTGCTTTGATATAATCCATATTTTATAGGTTCAGATACCTCAGCCCAGTGCATTCTTCTTGGAGCTAATAAATGCTCATTTGAAAAGAGTAAGTAGCAGATACTGAGAACTGACGCGAGTGTAAGCTGCCCATATACCACAGCCCAAATAGTGTGTTCATATAATAACGCACCAATGACTACACTAAAGGCTAGTACTTGGCTAAGTACTTCAATTTTTGCGATCAGATTAAAGCGCATTTCTTGTTGGAGCTTTGCAAGTATTTGCTGGGAAAGGCTTCGAATGAAAAAAACAGGTGCGAGGACAACTAACAACGAAGCTAATTCAGTAACAGAAAAAAAGCTCGCAATCACAGGAGCTAACACAATGACTATGGTGCTTATCAGCGCGCCAAAAATGAGGTTAACACTGTAAAGCTGAGCTAATTGGCTTTTATTTAACGACTTATGATAAATTACTGCGTTAGAGAGCCCTGCATCACCAAATACCTGAGAAAACCCAATTACCAGATTTATAGCAGCAGTGATCCCAAGCTCTAAAGGCGTTAAAAACCTAGCAAGGATAATAAGCTGAAGTAATTGCAACCCACCTTTTATTAGAGTAGATGAAGCCACCCAAGACACGCCGGAAAGTGCTGACTTTATAATAGTCATTGCTGTTATTCACTCAACTGCTTTTGCCATCGAGGCAGTAGCGCTTCCTCGGTAAAATATTCGTTCATTAATTGTTGATTTTTAGCACTCTTACTTTTTACTGAAATGTCGAACTGCTCTTCACTCATGTTACCAAGTTGATTTGTAGATTGAAGTTCAAATCCCAAGGCAGATAAATCTTTATAGCTACTTGTGGATTCCAGTAAAAACATTGGTTTTGCCATTAAAAACATCGCATACGCAACATATAAACCTTGCTGTCGTTCTTGTGCGAATATTGTAGCGTCAACCGTATTCAATAATTGATCATATTCTGACTTCGCAAGCATTTTGGTGATCGGCTTAAACCGACTACCAAAAGTATTATGACCATGCCGAACTACATCATCGATATACGATTGCTCTCCTCCATAGTTCAAACAGGCAATAACCTCAAAGTCCACAGCCTTAAATTTACTCAACATATCAATAATAAAATTATGTCGATTACTTGCGGCAGCAGAGTTACCTATCAAGATCTGTATGACGGGATTAACTTTCGTTTCTTGTACTTTCATACCTATCAATGGATAAGGTAGCACCTCTACATTTCTACGAAACAATAGCTTAGATGTTAGCTCAGCATCACCTTGGTTTAACGCAAAAACTCTGTTAAACCGAAACAATAATGCAGAATGTATCACCCTCGCTAAACGTTCCTTAATATTCCGTCCTGGCTTCTGATGGCGATAGATCTCAGCTCCCCAAAGCACACAATTGCTCTTAGCCGTGATCGGATGCAACAACAGTCTTTTCCAAGTATGGATATCAAACACCCCATGAAACGTAACCCTTGCGTTGTCAGGCAATGCATTCAACAAATGGAATAGTTCGTCGTTATTGCTATAACACTTAAAACCTTGTTGAAGTAATGTTTCATCGTTTTCACTTTTGACCCAAAACTCTTGATCAATAAAAGACAACTTGCTGAAGAAGGCTTGCATCGGCCTAAAATGATGTGGTGTATCAGCGAAAATATGAATAATCATGAGGGTAAACTTAATTTGTGCTCAAAATCTAACTGCCACTTGAGTAAGTCACGTTTTCTCGGCTTTATGAATCTTACAGGTTGACCTGCATATATCGTAAACGGCTCTAAATCTTTATTAACTAAACTAAGTGCGCCGACAGCAGCCCCCTCATACAATGTCACATTAGGTAGAATCACACTACCACTACCAATGATCACATGAGGTTGCAGCGTCACCGTGCCGTGCTCTACGTTCGTAAAAGCGTTATCTACCATAGGGTTTGTCATCCATTCCCCACTATAGTCATCACTGCTCGAGTAAATTGCAACTCGAGAAGAAATATTGCAATAATTTGCAACCTCTATTGCTCCTGCACCAATCAAACAAGCGTATACCGCTATATGAATATAACAGCCAAGTTTGATGCCTCCCTCACCTGCAGATAGAACACAAAAGTCATCAATTCTGACACTATCACCAAGCTCTATATTCTTGGTACCGTAAAAAGAGGCTTTTTTAGATATTAAACAGTTTTGTCCAACCTTTGCAAAACCCAGTGCAAGCAGCTCTTCCCTTGTATAGTGTGACATTACTTGGCCTTTCGAATTTCTTTAAGGTGCTCAATAACCACAGAAGCAATATCGTCAACACCTTGCTTTGTAAGCTCTGTATACATTGGTAAACACAATGCTCTACGTGAAATATCATTGGCAATTGGCGTATTGCCTTTCATACCGTAAGCTGGAACTTCATTTAAACTTGGATAAAAGTAGCGTCTAGACTGAATTCCACTTTGTGTTAACACATCTACCAAACTAAGTAACTCTGCTTCATTTTGCAAAAAGATAGGAAAGTAGGAGCCATTAGGTAAACTGCTGGGCATCCATTCTATTGTATCAACCATATCACTAAGTGCAGCTTCGTAATGTTGGTAGAGTGATTGGCGATGTACTTTTATTTCTTCAAACTGAGGAAGTAGACTTAATCCCATGGCCGCATGCATTTCACTCATTTTTGCATTAGTGCCCACACAATCAGGAAACTGCTGTTTATTAAAACCAAAGTTAATAATTTCTTTTGCTTTTAAGTAATCTTTTTTGTGTTTAAAAATAACAGCACCACCCTCGATCGTATGGAATATCTTTGTAGCATGGAAGCTAACCGTCGCAGCATCTCCGTAAGCGAGTAAAGATTTATCTTGGTAATTTACTCCAAAGGTGTGGGCAGCATCATAAACAACTTTGAGATTATATTGCTCAGCTATTCGTTGTAACTGAGCGTCATCACAAGGGTTACCATAGACATGCACAGCAACAACAGCACTCGCTGATTGCAGTTGCCTTTCTGTCGCTGTCGTAATATCAATATTTAAGGTTTTACCATCGATATCGATAAACTCAGGTGATGCCCCATGTGTGATGAGGGAGCTGGCAGTTGCAGCAAACGAATATGGCGTTGTTAATACTGTGCCTGAGATGCCAAGAGCCTGATATGCGATATTCAGTGCGAGCGTGCCATTCGCGACCAGTAATACGTGCTCAACGTCAAGGTAATCTGCTAGCGCTTGCTCTAACTCTTGAACACAAGGTCCATTGTTAGTTACCCAACCACTATCATAAATATCAGCAATTCTCTTTTGATATGTTTCAAGCTTAGGGAGGTAAGGTTTAACAATAGGATATTTCACAAACAACTCTGCAACGAAAATTTTCGAGATAATAGCAAAGTCAGCAAAAAGGGTCTACATAGGGTAACTTTTGAAAACAAAAAACCCAGCCGAAGCTGGGTTTTTTTAAGCTTAAAACTCGTTATTAGTAAGTTTTAACGCGGTCAGCGTCAGCTTTGTGGTAGTAGATAGCATCAACAGAGATGTTAGCTGAAGGAGCATTAACAACTACGTTGATGTGAGCGTTACCAGTGATACCACTTTCAGCAGCAAAAGCTTTAACAGCTTGGCTGATGTTAGTTACTGACTTAGCAGCAGCAGTTTGGTCGATAGTCTTAGAGTAAGACATGCCGCCAGCAGTAAGTGTAACATTGATAGCACCAACTACTGAACCAGTGTTAGTTACGTTGATAGACTGAGCGTACTGAGCATCAAACGGCATGAACGTGATGTTGTCGTTTGAACCGTCTAGAGTCCATTTACCAGCATCTTTAGCAGCGATTGCTACAGAAGCAGTGCTACCAGCATTTGTTGCTGTAGATGCAAGAGTGAATGACTGAGGAGCTGTAATTACAGAACCTTTAGCAGTTTCACCTTTAACGTTAGTATCTACTGTGATGTCATCTAGAGTACCTACAGCAGTTTGCGTAACTGTTAGCTCAGTGTGTGCATCATTGATAGATAATACGTAAGTATCATCAGTACCAGCTACAGTGAACGCGCTAGCAAGTTCAGTTGCAGATAGTTTACCATCTTTGTCTGCATCATAGTCGATTGCGTAAGAGAAATCACCTTTCAGTACGTGAGTTACTTTAGAGAAAGTGATTGCATCAACGTCACCTGAGTTATCAGTGAAATCAACAGTTAGTACGTCTTTAAGAGTTGAACCTGAGTTAGTGAACTCTTTACGACCTTTAGAAGTTGATACTTCACCATCAAGCTTAGTTAGAGCAGATGTAAGCTGTGAACGGAAGGTAGCAACAGTTGTAGCTTTAGAAACGTCGTAATCACCGATTGAAGCGTTTACAGAGATAGCTTTTGCACCGAACTTAATTGTACCTTTATCAGCTGCAGAACCAGTCTTAAGGCTGAAACCACCGAAAGTGATTACACCGCCAGCAGCGTCTGGGTTGTTAGCTGTACTTACACGGAAACGTGCAGTAGTTGCGTTAGGGAAATCAACAAATGCAAAAGTAGCAGCACCAGTAGTAGTAGCTGTTGGATTTACAGTTGTGTCAAACTCAGCACCTTCAAGGCTGATCTGGAATACGTCGTTTACGATGTACTCAGCGCCGTTGTCGATAGTGATAGTACCAAGATCAGCTGCAGCAATAACTGAAGAACCAGCTTGCTTGTTACCTTCAAGTGAAATGTTTACAGCGCCAGAAGTAGCTACAGTACCTGCGTTAGCAGCAACTGAAACACCTGCTAAAGCAAGCGCTAGTAGAGATTTTTTGAACATTATCCATTCTCCAAAGTTTCATGAAACAGGAACAGTTTTTTATTAGTTCCAATTTTTAGTTTTTTGACTTTCAATTAGGCCGTCACCTAAGTGACTTACAGTCAAACAAGGTCTCAGTCTAAACAAAGTCATTCTATTGTCAAGCAGTTAACACTGCTAAAAAGTCTTTTCCACGAAAAAATTCCGTAAAAAAAAGTAAATAGGTGCAAAAAACAAACAAAAAGAGCAAAAAACAACCATCTACAAACAGTTAGCGCCTATTTTCTGTGCTCAATTCTACTTATTGTATAGCTAATATATTACAAGTTTAATTAATTTGTCACTTCCAATCGCATTAACGTTTGTTTAAATTCGTTCAATATTGAGTCCCAGTTATCTGTGGTTTGTACAATTCTTGGTGTTACAAATACAACAAGCTCTGTTTTAACTACATTATTGTCAGTGCCGTCAAACACCTTGCCAAGCAAAGGGATATCAGAGAAAAAAGGCACTCGTCTATCATTATATGTTGATTTTTCATCAATTAAACCACCGAGCATAACTGTTTGGCCATCTCCCGCAA
Source organism: Pseudoalteromonas sp. BMB (assembly GCF_001709235.1). Classification (NCBI taxonomy): domain Bacteria; kingdom Pseudomonadati; phylum Pseudomonadota; class Gammaproteobacteria; order Alteromonadales; family Pseudoalteromonadaceae; genus Pseudoalteromonas; species Pseudoalteromonas sp. BMB. Next base: position 66,916 of record NZ_MBQA01000161.1, on the reverse strand, counting down.
TTACTTCTGTTTTTAGTGCTCTATCAAGAATAATAGGGTTACCGCCAGCACCTGAACCGCTTGTTGATTGTGAGCTAATTTTTTGTTCTATCTCCATAAGCACCACCCCCTGAGCATTTACCGTTGGTGTTACTGTAAGCTCAATACCGGTATCAAGATAATTAACAGAGGTTTGGCTACCAACATCCGGCGAAGTAATAATTTCACCTACTACAGGAATTTTATCACCTACATTGATATTAGCTGCTACACCATCCCTCACAGCTAATGTTGGCCGTGATAAAACATTCACATTACTATTCGTTTCTAGTAAATTTAATGCAATATTACCTGATGCACCTTTCAGTGAGTACGTTAACCCAGTATCTGATTTTGACTCTAAACTAAAGCCTCCAGTGATGTCTGCACCAAGGTTACTTAGTGCGAATGTAACGCCTTGCTTAAAAATATCTGTCAGTTTTACTTCTGCAATTAATACTTCCAATACTACTTGTTTAGGTAAAACATCCAAGCGTTTTATCAAAGGCAGTAGCGATCGATACTTTTCTCCAGTAGTTTCAAATATTAACGAGTTTGAACGCTCATCAACAACCATATTTAAATCGTCGCTTTTTACAGCGACATTACTAGGCTGGGCACTAGTATCTTGTTGATTGGACTCATTTTGGCCTCGAGCCGAAGTTGAAGCCGTTAACCGGGCACTTCCTTGACCAAACAGGCGCTGCAAACTTTGCCCAAGATCTACTGCTCGTGCAAACTCAGGTTCAAAAATAAAAAACTGCTTTTCGTTACCATCTGCCGGTTTGTCTAGTTGCTCAGACCAAAATGCGACTCGACTCAAATATCGTTTATCATTTGAAAAGAAAATTAGCGTGTTAGTTCTTTGGATTGGCACAACTGACACAGCCTGTTCATCAGAGCTTTCCAAGCTAGCACTAATACCATCTTGTTTAAGTAGATTTAATAGGTCTTTACTTAGCTCTTCAGATGACACAAACTCGGCTTTATACATTGCTACTTGTCTATTTCTAAAAGCGGGCTGGTCCATTAAGTGCATGAACTCTAGCGCTTTTATAACATCTCTGCGCTTACCTTTGATAAGCAATGCTTTTTGTTCAAATAGTTGTCTAACGTCTATACGAGTTAACTGCTTAATAGTACCAGCCAAAGAAGCTTGAACACCGGCTTGATAAGGAGCAATTTGAATGATTTCGTTACTGGTGTTTGGTACATCTTCTATCAAATTGCCATATCCATAGACGAAATTATTCGCAGTCCCCTCTGAGTCTTTGTGAATGTATAACACTCCATCATTCGTCCTCAACGTGACACCACGTTCTTCTAACATGTCACGGCTAATTTCAAACAGCTCTCTCTTGCTAAGCTCTTTTTGGAAGTTAAGTGTTATTTTATCTTTGCTCTCGCTCAGTTCCTGCCCAAGTATATAATTTATTCCAAGTGTTTCACCGTAAACATAGTGAAGAAAGTCACGAATTAATAAAGTATCAATGCTGAGCTTTACCATATGTGACTCATCGAATTGCAGCTCTAATTCGCTTGCTTCACTCGACTCAACACGCTGGCTGTCTGCAGCTGAAAGATAGGTAAAGCCTGAAAAGTCCACCTTCTTTTGACTACTTTTGTTCTTCTCAAGCAGAACAGTGGAACGATTTGTATTTTTATCAGCATTGGTTAAATAGGAATCTTTAACTTGCACGCCTCTGGGTGTACTTCCGCACGCGCTAAGAATACAAAGGACAACACTACTTAATACTAATTTTTGAGAAAACTTTTTCATAAATTCATTTAACCGTTTGCAAGGCTTTCATTGCTGTAAATTACCAGAGTTACTTTCTGTTCTTGCCGTGAAAAGGTAACTTGTTTTGCATCCACAATAGAGACGTTATAGCCTTGATATTGCTGGCCATCAGTTAATCTAATTAACGAGGGCTGTTGAGAGGCTACATCAATAGCTTCAATAATCGCAAAACGTCTACTCCCTTCACCAATCACTCCCTTGAGTCTTAATTGCTTATCTTCCAAATAAAAATCAAACAGTTTACCAGTTTGGGCACGTTTAGCATCGTTTGACATCGAATCAGACGACGAGTTCGTGTTGCTAGAATCTTTATATTTTTCTATTACATTACTTACTGCCGCTAACGACGGCTGATTTAATTTAGGTAGAGCACTACCTGCCAGATTAAGGTTGATGTCATAAACCTTTGTCTGTTCGCCAACAAGTGAAAATGACTGAACTCCATGAAGCATAAGCCCCAAGGCAATAATCACACCGAAAAGCAACTTATTTCTCGTCATTTTTCGTCCTCTTGCTGTGCATACATCGCTAGTACCAATGTTGCCTCAGATAATCCAAGAGAATCACTAGTAAGATACTTGAAGGTAGACTTAAACTCACTCACAAAGACTTTATTCAACTTTGAATCAATTTCCATTAGCAACGCTTGTAAGTTCACTGTTTTTCCAGATACCGAAATCCTGACTTGGTGGCGTGTTAGTGCCGCGGACTCTATTTCTAAGCGAGTAAGCCAACCAATATTTTTAACCTCTAACTGATGCCTGCTAATTACTTCATTTAACTCCTTTTGCACTTGGAATCGAAAATCGGCCTCGTTAGCTGCTGGATATATAAACAACTTTAAAGTATCGCTTCGCTTACCTAGCTCCTCTTTGGCAGTATCTAGTGATTGCTGATTTTTGACTATCAAACTAGACTTTTCCAGTCTGGCTTCAATTTGCTTAATTTCTGCGGTTCTTTGCTCCTGCCAATCAAAAACAGGCACTATAATAAAACGTAAAACTAGTAAAATAGCTAGGATCGAGAGCAGACCCCTTTTGTTTTTTATTTCATCCACTACCACTGCTCTCCTAGCTTGACTTTTGCGCTTGAAGTATCAAGAATAAAGCTTGCTACAAACTGCTCTTGGCTACCAGAATTTCTGATAGGAAAATCAAATCGAGCATCAGATACATTATCTAACTGTTGTAAACTTTCTAAAACGGCTAATGCACTTGGTGCTACACCACGAATGATGATACGTGAGTCGCTTTTTTCCATACTCTGAACTTCTGAAACCTGAGATAGCGCATCTATCACTTTGACTGTGGGGCTGAGAATATCGAAATTTGCAAATAGTGCCACTCTCTCTTCTAACTGAAGCTTCCCCCGTTCAAAACGGTTTATTGCGTTCAAAGCAGTATCCACGGATTCTTTTTGCCCTTCTAGCCTTCCCTCAAGATGTACCCCGTAAAACGCTAGAAATGCGCTTGAAACAAACAGGTAAATGGCAAAAAGGGCCCCAAAAATCATCCCATAACTTTGCAAATCCTTAGTTAAACTAACACCATGGCCTTTATTTATGAACAGCGGCAAGTTAGTAATTTCTGACTTTAGCCCTTTAAGTAACAAGGTATTTCTGGTCGACTCAAGCTCAATAGTATTGGTTTGCTCAAAAGAGACACCGACTGAATGAGCAAAGCGATCATGACTAGAAATTAAAGAAGTTTTAAATCCTGAGAAGCAAAGCCCTGAAAATAATGCACAGTAAAACGCTTTCCCAACACTGTAGTCACAAACCTCATAGAAACTTTGCGACTTAGCCAATAGCAGTGTCTCTGGAAGCATTATCCAAGACGACGGTAACGTAGTTGCATATATCCAACTATTTATACTGGCTTGATTACCACTTACAACAATATCACCGGCAAGCATGATAGAGTCACGAGCTACTGCCTCTCTCTTAGCCACCAGTATCTTCTTTATTTGTTTCTTATCTGTTGTAGGTAGCTTCACCACCGCTTCTTGATAATGCGGTCTTGCATATATCGTAATCAGTGCTTTTGACTTTTTTACCGGCTCCAACTGCAATTTGCCATCTGCAAATTTAAAATCGTAGAAACCATTATCATAATAATTAACGAAACGACAAAAGAACCACTGCTGTAACTTGTTGACTAATGTATTCTTCATAATTATTTGATTTTTACAGACACCAATTCAACTGGATTAGTTTTTGCTGGTTTTAGTAAGTAATAATATGTCTTCACCACTTTAGTGCCATTTATATCCACACTGATGGATATCCTATAGTTATTTGATGGATAGAGAATGATTCCACTATTTTCCTGTATCATTGTTATATCGGAAAATGCTTTGCTACTTAGCTGCTTTGCATCTCTTAGTAGCTTAATACCGCGAAACTCTTGACTCGGTAAAAGCAACATTAATAGTGCATCCGGTGCCGTCATCGGGTTAAAACTACTTGACTTAAAAACTGTTGAGTTTTCTTCAAAAAAATGAATAAGCTTCAAGTCATCAGTAACGTTAGCCAGTTCAAAAGCGCTATTCAACGCCCCATGTTTGTATTGCGCTCCACCATTGCGACGCTGTAAACCTTCTTCGACCGACTGATAGTCAACTAGTGTGTCATAAAATAGCTTTGCATCATAATGAGAAAGACCATAACTGGTCAATACCTGAAGCACTCTTTGTTGATTGGGGTAGTTGAGGTTAAGCAATCCGCGCATATCTTGTAACGAAACCGTCGCATACTCAGAAGCTTGGAATGGTGCCCCATGATAGTTCCAAGTCTCTTGATACCCTAATAGGTTAGCTGGATATGTATCATTTGGTTTTTTTTCAAATGTGAGTAAGTTAAATAGCGTGAGGTTTGCTACCGAGTGTAGTTCTACAGAAGCTTTGGCTAGTGATTGAAACTGAGAAGAAAAATTAACTTGCTCTTTTGCTGTTTTCGAGAAGAAAACAGCCACAATCATCAATATAGTTGTTAGTACTAGCACCTGAATTAGGGCAATGCCATTATTCTTTATCATATGTTACTCGAATCAAAATAATGTCTGAGCCAGCGGTTAGGGTTTGGATCTAAGTTAGTTACAACAGCAAGCTGTTGCTGTCCTAATTGCAGAGTCAATGAAATCTCTGATGGTACAAGCTCTTGTTCTATACCTGAATATTTTGGTTGCCATACTGGATGCTCAACTCTAGCCGCTTTATCGCTAAGGTTTCGCCATCCAAAGTAACTTATCTCTAGCGTATCAACACTTTCAAGTAGGACAACAGATTGTGTAAAGTTTAACTGTTGTTGAGCAGAGCTAACAACTTGTTCCGCTAACTTTAACGATTGATATATCAGCTTGTTGCCTGATTTATCTTTAATCAAAGACAATCGGAAAACCACAGGTTGTTGATCGTAAATGAGCCCACTCGAAGCAACAGCTAGTATGCTGCTTCTACCACCTTCGAACAAAAATACAGGGATTCCTTGTTCATTTCTTATTACATAAGGCTGAATTGCAGATAGCAATCTATCTAACTGATAAACTAACTTGGTTGATTTAGCTGTCTGTTGAAAATTTCCTAATTGTGAATCCCAACGACTGACTAATTGAAAATAGACATAATTACCAGTAACCAACACCATGGATAGAATCGTAATGGCGATCAGCATTTCAACAAGGGTGAAGCCGCGGTTATCGTGAGGCATATTTCCAACTCACTTCATAAAACTCAAACTGCTCTTGGGCCCCCTTAAACTTGACAGTCAAGTTAACACGCCACAATTTATATTCATTGTAATCGAGATTTTGTTCAATCATAGACTCGTTTTTTGCTCTGTTATTACCTCTAATCTCTTTTTTCGAAATTGTGTTGGCTTGCCACTCATAGCTAACCTGCCCAAGCGTAGTCTGATCGGATAGCTGTGTGCTATTAAATTCAGCAGCCCTTATCTGTTTTTGGGCTTGATGCAAAATAGCTGGTATTTTAGCAGCCATAGCAACATGGGATTGTGCTTTTTCACTACTTACTAACGCCCCACGATAAATCATAGAAACACCAGTGATCGTGGTTACTAAAATGACCACAGAAACTAAAATTTCTACCAAGGTAAACCCACCTGACCGCATACTAGTCATTAAGTTGAAAGTGGCTTTCATTTCCCAAGTACCTAAAGCTAATAGAATTTGGAGATGCAAATCCTTGTGAATTAACCCTTACCAAAGTAGGCTCAAATTCGAGTTTTTTGAAGGCTTTCGAATCTAACATTGATGTTTTGGATACATCGTTATATATCGAAATTTTATCTCTTTCTACTTCAACCAATATCTCTGTACCCAATAAAAAGGCTCGATTACCGAGGTTTTTGAGCCACAGCTTTGTTTCTTGTAGTTCAGACTTCTCTGTTGCTCTATCTATTGCCGATACCGTCATCGGGCCCACTATAGATAAGACTAGAGAAATAACGCTCATAACGATTAGCAGCTCAATTAAAGTATAGCCAGAAACAACTCTCCCTCTACTTATCACTTAAAAGCTTACCTCATTTAGAGAGACCATACTCATCAACATGATCACAACCACTCCCCCCACAAAAACCCCCATGAATAGAATCATTAGCGGCTCTAATATTGCGGTCAAGCGTTCGGTCCAAGACTCAAAATCTTCTCTTGACCGCGAGGATATTTCATCAAATACAGGACCCAAAGAACCAGTTTCTTCACCGACTTCTAGTAGGGAAATATAAAAAGGAGGATAGATTGATGTTTGACTTAAGGTTTTCGATAAACTTTCACCCTCTTTAACTTTTTTTTGGGCAATATTCACTTCACTAGTCAAAATCGTATTTTTAATATTATTGCTCGCAAGCTCTAGCGCTTTATCAATAGCCAAGCCTGAGTTAACCATCAGTGCTAGCCCACTGTTAAAACGTATCCGTTCCAACGTCAAGGTTGCATTACACAAAATAGGCAGCCTGAGCATAAGTCGATCTATAAGACCTTGATACTTTTTAGAGTTAAATAACGAAACAAGCCCAGCTACAGAAAATACACTTGCAGCAATGATTGGGATCTGAAACCTAGTAACAAACTCACTTAGGTTTAGCATTAACTCAGTATACCAAGGTAAGTTCTCAGCTTGTGAAAACATGTCTGCCATTTTAGGAATGATTACATTGAAAATGAAAAAAATACTCAGAATGCAAACAAAAAAGATAACCGCTGGGTAAGTTAAAGAGCTGACTATTTTCCCTTGGAGCGTTCTTCTAAACTTAAGATCTCTCGCAAGTCCTTTAAATACGGTATTCAACTCCCCAGTAGACTCTCCCAACTCAACTAGGTTGCAGTATAAGCTATCGAAGACCTTATCGTGTTTGCGTAAGGCTTGAGATAATGAGTTGCCTGACTTTATTTCTGAGCTTAGACTATTTATTACGCCCGCTAACGCAGGTTTAGCTTTCGTTCTAGCTATGATGTTTAAGCCTTTATCAATACGAATTCCCGTTGCTAGTAATAAACTGAGCTCAGACGTAAAAAATTCAATATCTTTTAATGACACTTTAGACTCACCAAAAAACGATCTTTTCTTCTGGCTGTCATTAACTTTTATTTCATAGGGAACTAGACCATCTTTAGCCAATGCTTCATAGGCTGACTTTTTGTCTAATGCCGATATTTTCCCTTCAAACTTTGCACCAGACTGGTCATAAGCTCTATAATCAAAGGATTTCACTAACCTGCGACCCTCACAACCTCATCAATTGTAGTTAAACCTTGAAGCGCTTTATATAGGCCATCTTCCATCAAGGTGCGGCGCTCATTTTTAGCATTATGTGCTTTTGCGCTTGTAATGAACTGGCTATCCTTTGGTAAAGCTCTAATTGTTTCATCGCAAGCCAAGTACTCTGTTACCGCTAACCGTCCTTTATACCCCGTATGATTACAAAGTTCGCAACCCTTACCTTTTCTTAGATTCATTGTCTTTATATGAAACTTATCAGCCAAGCTTTGCAAGCCATACTGCTCAACTAACATGTCGATATTTTCTACAGGCTCACTACAGTTACTACAAACTTTTCTCACTAATCGCTGGGCAACGACAGAGATAAGCGCAGCATTTAATAAAAACTCCTCAACACCAAGGTCAAGTAGACGAGTATATGCGCTTGCTGCGTCGTTGGTGTGCACGGTAGAAAATACTAAATGGCCAGTTAATGCCGATTGCAGCGCTATCTGTGCGGTTTCTTGATCTCGTATTTCACCAAGCATAATGATGTCCGGATCTTGACGAACAATTGAGCGTAAACCAGCCGAGAAATCAAAACCTATATTCTTATTGACTTGAACTTGGTTAACCCCATCAAGTTGATATTCGACAGGATCTTCCAATGTTATGATTTTCACATCATCATTATTCAATGTATTCAAAAATGTATAAAGTGTAGTAGTTTTTCCTGATCCCGTTGGGCCGGTTAATAAAACTACTCCCGCCGTCTTCTTGATATCCCCAAGTAAACTTGACTTTATATCATCAGATAAACCTAGTACTTCTATATCATAGTTAATACTTTCTTTTCTCAAAAAGCGTAGAACCATAGATTCACCATCGTTGAGTGGTAGTGAGGAAACTCGAATATCTAGCTCTTCATTAGCTATTTTCATTTCGATCTTTCCGTCTTGTGGTCGACGCTTTTCAGCTATATCCATCCCTGATAGTATTTTCAATCTAGTAACGATAGGAAGTTCCATATGCTGTGGTATTTGCTCAGCTTCGTGCAATACACCATCAACTCGGAATCTGACTCGATACTTACTCTGAAAAGGTTCTAGATGCATATCTGAAGCACCTTGTCTAAGGCCTCGACTAATAAGTGAGTTTAGTAGATTAACAACAGGAGCCTCAGAAGCCAGCGCTCGGAGCTTTTCTTCTTCTTCAGTTAACTCAATTTCAAATTCAGTATTTTTTGACGTAAAAAGTTTTCTTGAAATTGCTTCTAGATCTTCTTTTGCCGCTACAAAGAATTTTAGCTCACAACTTTGTCTCGCAGCCCAATCATGTAGTTTAACATCTAAAGGGTCTGTAGAAGCGATTGAAATACAGTGCTCAGTTACTCGAAAAGGCAAATGCCCAAGTTCAATAAGCTCAGTAATCTCCTTACTCGAGCCTTCAAAAGAGCTCAAAGTATCTAAAAAAGATATATCAAACAGTGGTAAATCTAGTGACAGGCTTATAATATGCGGCAACTGATCTTCTGACAAGCTCCCCATATTCACTAGAATATTCTCGATTCTACCGCCAAACTTTTTCTGATATTGTTTTGCATTAGCCAAATCTGTTGGACTAACATCATATTGGTTAACTAAGATAGATTCCATATTACATGTGCACTATATCTTCGTTCTTACCTTCACCACCCTCTTGGCCATCAGCACCAAGTGACTTGAGTAAGTAAGGAGTTTCACCTTCACCGGATAGCTTGTAGACATACGCATTGCCCCAAGGGTCGTTTGGTATCGCTTTCGGAAGATAAGGGCCGTTCCAGCGTTTATTCGAACTACTCCGTAACTCTTCCAATTTTGAAGGATAACTTCCAACGTCTAACCTGTATGTATCTAATGCAGTTTCAAAAGCGGACATTTGAGCGGCAGCGATTTTCCGCTCAGACGAACTCAACTGGGCAAAAAACTTTGGTGCAACAAGTGACATTAAAAGACCTAAAATGACGATAACTATCAGTAGCTCCATCATAGTAAAACCAGCTTGTTTATTTTTCATAATTCACACTACCTAAAATTTATTTCGTTTATTGCGTAAATAGCCAACTCTTAGCTTTCTTACTGTTCTCGCAATGCGCCAACAATGCTGAAGGCACCAAGTATACCCCAAGAAAATTCCAAAGAAACCCGCAAGCATCAGACTTTCAGGTACAGCAAAAGTTTCCCCAATAATACCTAATGTGCTCATAACTACAGAAAAAGTGACTATAACGTATAAAGATTGTCTTGCGTTAAGACCAAATCGCAAAAAGATATGATGTAAATGGTCTCTATCAGCGGTGAGAGGTGATTGCCCTTTTCTGAGCCTGCGATAAATAATGGCGACCATGTCCATCAAAGGAACAGCTATGATCCACAATGCAGTAACAGGTCTAAAATCTTGCTCTGTTTTTTGGCTTCCCATCATTAAAAACCAGATCACTGAGAGGCCAATAAACATTGAACCGGCATCTCCCATAAAGATCTTCCTACGATTATGGCCAATAATACCAACATTAAATGCAAGATATGGAACTAAGCTTGAGACCAAGATAAGAGGAACATACTGTAAATCTTGATTCCCGTTCAACCACATCAATATAAATATCGAGCTGAAAGTAACAATACTTAAAGAGCCAGCTAACCCATCAATACCATCTATCATATTGAATGCATTGATACATGCGATAACAGCTACAACTGTAAAGGCAATTCCACCCCAGCCTAGATTCAGCTCACCTACAGTGAATAAGTTACCCAAATTCTCTATATATACACCAGAGCCATACATCATTGTGAGCGCAACAACTGTCTGGATCAATAATCTAAATTTAGCATCAAGATCTTTATAGTCATCCACAACACCCAAAACCACAATAACTAAAGCACTTATCAAATAGGCGGTTATTGATGATGAAATTGGTAAAAACAATAATATGCATGCCGCAGAAGCAAACGATATAGCGATACCTCCAATCAACGGTATCGCTCCTTGGTGCTTCTTTCGCTTAGTTGGTAAATCCACTAAACCGAACTTTAATGCTATGGGTGTTGTTGCAAATATGCTTAAATAAGACAATGCAACAGCACAAACAATAACGAGGTACTCTAATCCCATCACGTTGCTCTCCAATGCTCTACAACGAGCCTATCGCAGCGGCAGCGACACCTATTTGATATACGATTTGAGTTGCAGTACTCCATAACGTCAGTTGATCCATATACTCCGAGTCTAGTGGTACGACAATGGTATCACCTGCTTCTATTTCAGTACTATTACTCACAGCAAACCAAGACCCTCTATTTGGTACTTCTACAGACCCATTTGCTTTTATAATGTATATACGTTCAGAATCTGCTCTTTGTTTTAACCCTCCGCTAATACGCAGATAGTCATCAAGTGTCAAATTTGCATTAAATAAGTGTGCTGTGGCGACATTAACTTCACCAATAACACTGACAGTGTGTTGTTGTGTCGGAACATATAAAGTGTCGTTGTTACGGAGCTCAATTTGTTGCTTTTTAGCAAGTACTTTTTCTAGGTCAATAACCAGTCGACCTAAAGCATCAATATCAGCGAGGTCATTTAGCAATTTATCCATATCAGCATAGCTTAACTTTGAACTCGTGATTGAGCTTTGGAAGCTACTCGAAGCGATATCCCTTCTTAAGCGTTCTGACAAGTCCTTTATCTGCTTCTGTTCATTTTCGCGAATAGATTCCCTAGTGAAAATTGCTCCTTCTGTAAAAGCAAAATTAGTTACGCCACCGGCTCTTTCAATCACTTCAGCAAGCGTCTCACCGCGTTTAATTGTGTAAACGCCAGGAAATTTCACTTCCCCGATAAGATTAACCTTGATGTTTTGGTGCCAATTAGGTTTGGGCATTATATTGATAGAGTCTTTGCTTTTTACCGCAGTCGAGTTTATACCTTTACTTAATTCGGCCTCTAAGTTTAGTTGTATATGTGAAACTTCTGCATCTACATCTGATGTTAAGCGAGTTATTTCTGCTTTTTTCAAGAAAGCAGATTCTTTTAGACCTCCGGCTGCAGCCACCGCATTTCCTATACTTGCATTAACGGGTAAAGGGTAGATACCTGGGTGCTTTACTTCGCCGTTAATATCAAATATTTTCAGCTCATTATAAATGCTAGCTTGTTGTTCTAATCTTAAAATCAAAGGCTCTAACAATCGCTTGCGACTGAAAACACTATAATCTTCATCCTCTAGCTCTTTTTTCTGGCCTTTAAGAATTGCTTCTACACTGCCGAGTACCACTTCCTTCTCATTTGCTTTTTCTAATTCCTTTTCTAACATTGAATCTAAGTTTATAAATTCATAGAATTTACTTCTCTCATACTCTTTCCAAAGCTCTATTTTTTCATTTAGCTGAAGCTCTTCTTTAGTTAGCGCGAGTTTTGACAGTTGTTTTTCCTCAAGCGCTTTTTCTTCAAAGCGACTGAAAACAATTATAGTATCCCTTGGTTCTAGCTTTAGGTCATGTAAGGGATTTTTTTCAACCGCTTCTGTCGGCGAAAACTGATAAATTTCAATTTCCCCAGCTTGGCTTTTTTCTCTCAAAACCAGTGCGTAAAAGTAATCAGCAATCGGTAATAGATCAGCTCGAAGTGAAGAAATGACATTTGAGATTGTTTTTTCTGGAGACCAAGCGTAGTGGCCTGGGTGAGTTACAGCCCCGAGTAACGTTATCGCATTATCAAACTCACTAGATGAATTTGGGATAAAAACTTCATCTCCAGCTTTCAATTCGACCAGTTGGTTGTTTAAGTCTGCTTTAATTACTGTTTTAAAGCTTTTTCCTGTGAAACGCTCAATAACTCCTTTCGATAATAACGCACCAGGTTTCAATCCGCCTGACATTACTAACAGGTCATCTAAGTTATCATTGTCTCGCAATTCATAAATGGCAGGTCTACGAACAGCACCAGAAACACTGACTTGCTTTCCTACAGGAGGTATAAAAACAACATCACCGTTTTGTAATGCGATATCACTAGTGCTATCGCCAGCAAGCAATAGCTTATACAAATCAAGGTTTGATACAACCTTTGAGCCGCGCTTTAACTGGATATCACGCAATGATCCTATCTGAGAAATTCCACCACTACTAAAAATTGCATGTGTTATAGAAGAAAGGGCTGGCAAACTGTAAGAACCAGGGTATTTTACTTCTCCAACAACAACAACTCTTACTGTTTTTAGCTCAGAGATTGAAACATGAGCGTCAACACCAATAAACTTCTGCGCAACCTTTTTCCTAATCACATCTTTCATTTCAGAGAACGTCATTCCAATCACACTGATTGGTGTTAAATTAGGTAGCGGTAACTTTCCTTCAGAATCAATTTCAATTTCTCTATCAAGGTTTTCTTTTCCAAAGTAGGAAATGTTGAACTTATCCCCCACGCCAACCTTGTAGTTACTCGGAACAATAGGAGTTTCAGATGGCTGAAAATCATTTACCACCTCGGAGAATAACTCGTAACCAAAAGGCTTTAGTTCTTCTTGCTCAGGTTTGAATTTCTCTTCATCTGTCTTTTCTTCGGTTTCAGAAGCTCTCCGAGAGTTATTCCTCTCATTTTTTTTTGATTTGTCGGCATCTTTGTCTGAGTCATCTTCCTCAAGCAATGAAAGGTCAATACCGTACTTTTCAGCCAACATAACCTGCTGGTTTTTAGGAAGCTTTTTAAATTGCTCAATCTGCTGTTTTGTAGGCTCTAAGGCTAAAGTTGGAGCTGAGAACACAAAAACTGCGATCAATAAAAGTAATACATGGCGAGATAGAGACACAAACAAACCCTTTCAAATACTATCCAGTTATAACCGATGAATAATACAGCATTTAAAAGCTAAAAAAAATGGGGTTTGACACCCCATTTTTGTATTACTTTGTAAATTTAGAAACTGTAAACCAAAGTAAGTGAGGTTTCCGTATCAGTATTTTCTTTATCGTCTGCTACGTCTGAGTTGTGGATGATGTTGTATGCCACTTTCATCTGGAGAGAGCCGTTGATTTTAGTCAACAATGCTGTTTCAGACGTTGTCTTGGTGTTGGTATCACCATATTCAATCGCGATAAGCTGCGTAAAGCGTGCGTTTTCTGAGATCTGCCATTGGTAGTCTAGTTTGCCAACACCGATGAACTCGCTTTCAGAAGTACCAGCAAGTAATTCACCGTCATCGTCAAGTTCAGTGCTATCGTCTTGGTGCTCAAAACGTTTTACACCAGGACCGATTTCAGCGTTAAGATACATGTCATCATTTTCGAATAAACGTTGACCGTAACCCACTGAAATAACAGCTTCACTGCGGTAAGCACCAAAGTAGTCTGAAACATAAGAGCCAAACACGAATAAATGGCTGTTATCTTCATTTAACTTGTAGTTACCTTGAACTGATGCTGAGTATTTTTCGTTAGTACGAGATGTAACATCTACACCGGCATCGTTTTCACGCGTGTCTTCTTTGTAGAAGCCATCTAACTTGTACTCATTATTCCAGTTAGTTAGGTTGTGCTTAGCTTTGATCCCACCTTTTAGGGTTGTTGTTTCTGTGTTACCACTGGTGATAATCGCACCCACTTCACTGGTTACATCCCAAACTTTCTTTGGCTTCTTAGCTTTGCTTTCTGCCGCTGCATTAGCGCTTGCTGCAACAAGAATACAACAGGTTAAAACCTTTAATTTCATTTCTAACTAACCTTTTACTGATCTTTGTGTAGGTGAACATCCATTTGCGGGAATGGAATGGTGATATCGGCTTCGTCTAGCGCAATTTTAATATTTTCCACAAGAGTGAAATACGTTGGCCAGTATTCTTCTGTTTTAACCCAAGGGCGAACGACAAAGTTAACACTTGAATCCGCAAGCTCTAGTACCGCAACATTGTATGCTGGTTCTTTAAGAATTCTTGGTTCATTGTCTAGTACAGACTTTAATACTGCTTTTGCTTCTCTTAGATCTGCGTCATAACCAACACCAATAACAAGGTCAATACGACGTGTTTTTTCACGCGAGTAGTTAACGATTGCACCAGACATAATCGAAGAGTTTGGCATTACAATCACTTTGTTATCAGGAGTACGTAGCTCAGTAGAGAAGATTTCTATCTTTTGTACGCTACCCGCTCTACCGCCAGCTTCAATATAGTCACCTGACTTGAATGGGCGTAGCATAATAATAAGTACACCAGACGCAAAATTAGAAAGTGAACCTTGCAGCGCAAGACCAACAGCCAAACCTGCTGCACCGAGAATAGCAATGAATGAGGTGGTTTCGATACCAACCTGAGATAATGCCATAAGCAGTGTCGCGGCAAACACAATCGCATAAGCAATATTGGCAACGAATGAGCCTACCGCTTTATCTACTTTGCGTTTACCAAATGCTTTTTCGGTGAGATCAGCACTGAGCTTAGCTAGTTTTAAGCCAACGAAGAAAATTATTAGTGCAATAACGCCTTGAAGCACATAGTGTAAGATTAAATCTGAGTTCTCATTAACCCATTTCCAAACAGCTTCCATACTCATCCCCCTTTTTATATTAAGCAGTGATTTATCATTAGATCGGCTGGATCATACATAGGATATATGAATATTTGCTGTATGCGGAAATAATCTCCGAAAAAAAACTTTTATTAAGTTTTTTCGATATTTCCCTTTGCATTTGGAAAAAACTTATGTATTATGCGCGCCACACCAGACAAGGTGTTCAAGTCTTTTGTGGCGGCTGTAGCTCAGTTGGTAGAGCCCTGGATTGTGATTCCGGTTGTCGTGGGTTCGAGCCCCATCAGTCGCCCCATTCTTTCTATAAATGTATTCCACATTTTTTATTTTTACGCACATAGCCCCCCTACACACTAAACAGCAAGCACCAGACATCTGCGTAGCAGCAATTTTACATCGCGACTGAGAATAAAACCCTCGCTACATAAAGTAGCTCCTACCAAACTACAAGCACCAGATTCAACGTAGCAGCAATTTTACATCGCGACTGAGAATAAAACCCTCGCTACATAAAGTAGCTCCTACCAAACTACAAGCACCAGATTCAACGTAGCAGCGATTTTATATCGCGACTTAAGAATGAAACCCTCGCTACATAAAGTAGCTCCTACACGACAAACACCAAACAACAAACAACAAGCACCTGACATCTGCGTAGCAGCGATTTTATATCGCGACTAAGAATAAAACCCTCGCTACATAAAGTAGCTCCTACACGACAAACACCAAACAACAAGCACCAGACATCTGCGTAGCAGCGATTTTATATCGCGACTAAGAATTAAACCCTCGCTACATAAAGTAGCTCCTACACGACCAACACCAAACACCAAACACCAAACACCAAGCAACAAGCACCAAACATCTGCGTAGCGGCGATTTTATATCGCGAATAAGATCTCAGCATTAAGCCGGTTTTGCAGATAAGGGAGTGATTTAGGCATAAAAAATGCCACCTTATTCAGGTGGCATCACACACGGGATTATTTCTACATACATAGAAATTCTGTATTACTTCCAGCTTCTCATTTTATGACCCTTCAATGCATAGAAGAGAATAAATAAGTAGCTAGGTAGCATTAAACTGTACGCACCTTGAGCACCTAGTCCAGCAACGTTGCCTAAACCGATAAGCAATGGTCCAAGTGCGCCACCGGCAATACCCATAATAAGTAGGCCTGATGCAGTGCCTGTTAAGCGCCCTAAGCCATCAAGTGCTAAAGGCCAAATTGCAGGCCATACCATGGCATTAGCAAAACCCAACAACGCAATACACAATAGCGGATCTGGTAAGTGAGGTCCACCAAAAGGTACCAATAGTATATTCGATAGGAAGTATGACTCATTACTGCCTAAAACAACAGCAAAAACGGTGATTATACCTGCAATAGCTGACATCACGAGCGCAGTTTGCTGTGACATAAAGCGTGGAATAGTCGCGATCCCGATCGCATAACCGATTAACATACAGCCCATGGTATATGACGTCATCACAGAGTAATCAGCGATCCCCAGCTGCAATGCATATGAACCTATTGTATCAGCAGCAATAACTTCCACTGCAACATATAGTGCAATACCAATGACACCTAATGCTAAGTGAGGGTGACTAAGCGCTTCTTTTACTTCACCCTTGCCTGTTGAAGCTTCTTCTTCAAATACGAGATCTGGAAGTGGTGATACTTTTGCAAATAAAGCAAATAAGAAGATTAAACCTGCGATACTCATATAAGGAGCAATCAAGCTGTTTGCCATCGCGTCCTTTTGAACTTGTGACAGTGCTTCACCTTCGTTTACTACGCCGCTGACCACAACAGCTGCAAACACGATAGGTACGATTACACCCGCCGACTTATTGAGTAAACCCATAATACATACGCGTACAGCCGCTGATTCTTCAGAGCCCATTTTTACCACATATGGATTTACAGCGGTTTGCAACACAGTTTGACCAACACCTATCATTAACTGAGCAAATAGGAAGATTTCGATCATTTGCATTTTTGCAGCAGGAATATACATCAATGCAGATAAAGCCATAATCGCGCAACCGATAGCCATACCATTTTTGTAACCGACTTTTTTGATCAGCATCGCTGATGGGATACCTGCGATCGTCACTGCAATATAGAAAGAAGAAATGATAAATGAAGCTTGGAGCGGTGATAGCTCCAACATCTGTTGTAAGAATGGCGTAATAGCCCCATTTAACCAAGTAATGCAGCCCAATATGAAAAACATTGACCCTGCGAGTGTCATAGGTAGCCAGACGCTTTGTTTGGCGAGTTGTTCTTTATCCACTGTCGCTTCCATAAAACTCTTCTTGTTGCTAGGAGTACATTGCAGTTTTGAAGCAAACTCAGCAATGTACAAAGTTAATTTGGATTATTATTTTTTGCGCTTTATGTGCTCAATTTGGCATAGATCCAGAAAAATGACAGCGCTGACATTTAACTTTACGTTAAAATCTATTTCATTACCAGTTAGAATTTGAGCAAAATTATCACCAAAAAAGGGCCATTGCCCTTTTTTGCGATAAACTGAATACGAGGGTTTATTTCAACCCTGTGACACGGCTCGTATTTTTTTCTCCGGCTCGCGTTCTCAACAATACCTTACTTTCATCTGAGATACTCATCTGATCAGTATAAGGCAGCCAAGATTCACCATTGTCTAAGCTCACTTCAATTGCAAGATAAGGGAACGCACTATTCGCTTCAAGTTTACCCAACACCACCTTGGCACCAGGAACCGGAAGGTTTGGCTTAATGCCATCGTTTTGCAACTTTGCAATTTCTTTTAAAGACAAGGCTGCGGCAAAGGTTGAGAAGTCCTTATTTAACTCTTTTTGGTTAATACGACGCCCTTCCCAATCCGCTTTATGCCAAGCGCGCTCCGCAAGCGAAAGCAAACGAGGGAAAATCAATCGTAGCACTTGGTCTTCCGAGCGAATGGTCTCACTCCATATTTGCCCTTGCATACCAAGGATATTTTGCGGTCTTTTAAGCGCAGGTAACTCTCGACCAACTAAGGCTTCTAGATTCACGATAGGCTCACGGTTTCGCGTGAAGTCCGCATTTGCATAAATATTATCTGGCATATACGAAAATGCTTTTTTCGTATCTGTGTAACGAGTTGCCCAATAATAGCCGCGCTCTTCAGGGTGTGCTTCATAAGGGTGATCAAAGTACAAATGTGTACCGTGAGACAAAATAACTTGGTAATTGTTGTTTGCAAAACGGTGAGCTCTGTCTGCAACACCCCACTCCCAAATGTTATCCCAAGTATTTACCAAAAACTGTGGATTTGGGAATTCATCACGTTTAAAGGTCGTCGTGGTGTTATACATTAAACCATCTTCCCAAGCGGCAGGGGTGATCCCACGCTTAGCAAGCAATTTCGCAACTTTTTGAGTAAAGTATGGTTTTAAATCATTGGGTCCAGCCACTCCGTTGTCGGCGACCGCAAATAGATCATTACATGCAGGTGATTCAGTCCATGATCCCTTTCCAACCTCGTCGCCACCAAAATGGACTGTCGTTAGCATAATACCAGCATCGCGATACATTTCTTGCAGCTCATATACCACCTTCTCCATAAAGGCATAGCTTGAGTCCAAGCATACATTAATAGAGTTATCAGTATAGAGTTGCACGGTTAGATACTTTGAAGTGTCATCAATATCGTTCAGGAGATAGGCTTTGGCCTCTTGCACTTTACCTGCTTCCATCAATTTGTGATAACGCGCTTCCATCGACTTAATCGCAGCACGAGCATGCCCGGGACTTTCGATTTCTGGAATGATCTCGATATGACGCGCAGTGGCAAATTTAAGTAACTCGACAAAGTCTTCGCGAGAAAGGTAACCATTTCCACTTCCCGTTTTGAAAGGACCTGTGCCCAGTTGAGTCAGTAAGCACTCACGCTCTTGTAAATCAAAACAACGGAATGCGCCGACTTCTGTTAACTCCGGAAGTCCTGGTATCTCCAAGCGCCAACCTTCATCATCTGAAAAGTGCCAGTGGAACTTATTTAATTTATAACGCGCCATCTGTTCAATTAATTTAAATAACGCATCTTTACCATGATAGTTGCGGGCATTGTCGTAATGCATACCACGCCAGCTAAAGCGTGGAGAGTCTTTGATCTCTACGTGAGACAAGGTAATTTCATTTTTACTATCGGCTGGAAATAGCGCAAGCAAACTTTGAATACCGTAAAACACACCGGCGTTATCAATACCCGTGATTTCAATCACGTCATCATCAATATCTAATGTATATGATCCGGCTTGGTTGTAGTCATAATCGCGCCCTAGACTTTTCGCAACTTTAAGGCGGATCGTCGGGATATTCCCTTCAGGCACGTGATTAGCTTCCGCTTTTAAATCCAGGCCATACTCTGATAAGTCTTCTTGAAAAACGGCGACTTCTGACTTCAAACGTCCGGCAAAACGGATCTGCCAGTTTTTGTTAAGGGTGATTTCGCCACGACTAAAGTCGATATGCTCAGGCTTTGGAATGATACGTCTTAGCGCATCTTCTTTTGAGACCGAAATATTGCTTTGATTACGTTCAAAACGCAGCGCTGCGTTCGCTATCTGCGTGTAATCGGTAGGTGTATTGTATCTTTTCAGCTGGTTCTCACGCTCAAATGGCGCAACGAACTGCGTCATGTCTTCTGTATCAGTATTTGCAAAAATGACCGGTTTATTTTTACCTGACACAATAAAGGCACGCGGCATAAAGTCGCTGTATGCAGCAACCCAAGCCGAACCATCAAAAGCTAACTTGAGCTTTTCACCGGCTTTTAAGCCAGCAAACGAATCGGTAGGAGTTATACGATGAAGGTCGCCATTAATATGCTCAAAGCGCAAACCTTCAGCTGTTTCCGTTGAAATATGACGAACTGAGTGCAAATAGATTTGCCAATCGCTTTGTCCTTTTGGTAGATCAACTTTTGAATTGTTAGTCAGTGTAATAGCACCGCTAAAGCCCCCAGCACCATTACTGAAGTTATTTTCTACCGCAAATTCAAAATGCGTGTCACTTGCAAATTGCGCTAACTGCTGCTGCGTAAATGATGCGTGTGTATAGAACGAGCACCCAGCAATTATCGCCCCAAGCAAAGTCGTTTTTATTCTCATCTTTTGCTCCCAGTCTTCATGTTCAATTCAAAATGAACATCATTTAATCACTTATTGTTCCTAAACATCATATAAAAGTTAAAATGACAGCGCTATCATTATTTTTTCATATCCTTGTGTTAGACAAAATGAAGCTACTCTGATTTGGCTGTAAATACCATCAAATAGCGATGAACTTGACCTTGGAGATAGCGAGTGCTTGTAGAAAGTGCTGAATTGAGTGTGATATTTTGTCGGAAGTTTAGAGGGTTGCAATTGGATGTCGTAAAAAAACGGCGGCTTTACTGAAAAAACACAATAAAACCGCCACGAATTCAAAATGTGAAATTACCAGATTTTCACTCTGTCTTCTGGTTTAAGATACATCTTATCGCCTTCTTTCACATCAAATGCCTTATAGAATTCAGGCATATTCGGCAGCACACCAATCACTCGATAATGACTTGGTGAATGCGGATCTGTCATCAGACGATTACGCAGCTCTTCATCGCGGTATTTGCGACGCCAAATTTGTGACCAGCCCATAAAGAAGCGCTGCTCTCCAGTGTAACCGTCAATAACAGGCGCTTTTTGATCGCCTAGTGAAATTTGGTACGCTTTATAAGCGACAGTTAATCCGCCTAGATCACCAATATTTTCACCCAGTGTCAGTTGACCATTAACACCCGCATCTTCAAATGGTTTAAAACCATTAAACTGCTCAACCAGCTTTTGGCTACGCGCTTCGAATTGTGAAAGGTCAGACTCACTCCACCAATTACGTAGGTTACCATCACCATCGTACTTCGCACCTTGGTCGTCAAAGCCGTGACCTAATTCGTGACCGATAACCGCACCGATTGCACCGTAGTTTACTGCATCATCCGCTTCTAGGTTAAAGAATGGTGGCTGTAAAATCGCAGCAGGGAATACAATCTCGTTATTCACTGGATTATAGTATGCATTCACCGTTTGTGGTGTCATCAACCACTCGCTACGGTCCACAGGCTTGCCTAATTTATCGATCATTTCCTGATTAGCAAATTGGCTATAGCGTACATAGTTACCGACTAGATCATCAGGGCTTACTTCAAGTGCTGAATAATCTTTCCATTTGTCAGGATACCCAATCTTTGGCGTAAACTTATTGAGCTTGTCTTTTGCTGCTACTTTTGTTTCAGCACTCATCCACTCTAGGCCGTCAATTGCTTGATCAAAACCTTTAATAAGGTTAGCAACCAACTCTTCCATACGCGCTTTCGCTTCTGGTGGAAAATAAGACTTTACGTAAATCTTGCCTAACATTTCACCTAGCACAGAATTACTTGCATCTACCGCTTTTTTCCACGTTGGCGCTTGTTCCTCTACACCCGTTAATGTTTTACCAAAGAACCCAAACTTAAGGTCAACTACATCTTTACTTAGTAACTCAGCGTAGTCATTGGTAAAGTGGAACGTTAAATAGTCTTGCCAAGCTTCTAGCTTTGAATCAGCAATGATTTTTGATAGCCCTTCAAAGAAACTAGGTTGGCTTACAATAAGTGAATCTGCTTTGATACCAAGCGCAGTTAGAAATGCTGACGTATCAAAGTCTGGCATTAATTGATTAAACGCATCATTGCTTAGCTTGTTATAGGTTTTAGTCGCGTCGCGGCTTTCAACACGTGTCCATTGCGCCTCGGCAATTTGCTTCTCTAACGCTACAATATTCAGTGCAGCTTGGCCTGGATTTTTATGACCAGCCTTTGCCAACAACTGTTCAATGTAAAGCTGATACTGCTCACGGATCTTACTGAATTTTTCGTCATCTTTCAGATAGTAATCGCGATCTGGTAAACCAAGCCCTGACTGGAACATATAAAGTGCATTTTCGCTTGAATTTTTGGCATCATTATTAACGTACCAACCAAACGGTGTACTTGCCCCCGTTAAACGCATTTTAGCAAAGATAGCTGGTAGCTCCGACTTACTCTTCAAGTCTTGAATTTCTTTCAGATAAGGCTTAACTGGGTTTAAGCCCAGCTCGTTTCTCGCCCCTTCATCCATATAGCTTTGATAAAACGCACCCAGCTTCTGTTCATCGCTACCCGCTTTTGCAGATGCATTATTTGCAGCATCTTCCAGTACTTTACGCAGTGCTTTTTGCGACTCATCATAGAGCTGCGAGAAAGAGCCATAATTTGACTTATCTGCAGGGATTTTGGTTTTTTCTAACCAGTGACCATTCACATGAAAATAGAAGTCATCTTGTGGGCGCACTGATTTATCAATATTTTCTAATTCGATACCAGAATTCATAGCAGCCTTTTGTGCTTCGGCTTGTTCCGCTGGCTGTTGTTGTGTTTGCGGTTGTTCACTACAACCAATCAATCCCAATGCAAGTGCAACACTTGCAGCAGTCAGTGATAATTTCTTCATTTTATTCCCCTGATAGAGTTTCGCTTGTAAACGTCGAATTCCATTCATCTAGATAAAATAATGCTCAAATTACTTATCCAAACCTCAGCTTAAATAATCAAGCAGGTCAATTGCATCATAGATGAATGTAATATAGACATATCCTTTGTGGCTTGAAAAGAATTCCTTCTAGCTGTGTTTCCTATCAAACCTCAGAGTAACGAGAATCGTTGGCTGATGTTTATTTACACGTAAGCGGTCATTCACTAGTCTACCTATGCGCATAGTGAATGACTATGACTCAGAGTGCTGAATTTAGTAACAAAGTTTGTCACTTACTTTAGCGGGCTTGTAGTAACTCAACGATTGCTCTATTGGCCTCAGGAAACGCGAGCTCATGTAACTGCTCGACTGCAACCCATTTAGAAGGCTGCCCTTCTGCGCCATGAGCTTCACCGGAAAAATCCTCAACATGATGAATGTATAAGCATACCGCCTTATCAGCATAGTCATGCTCAATGCGCATTAGCTCAGATGAGTTATAGATCTCAATGCCAACCTCTTCTTGTAGCTCACGTTTCAATGCCGAAAACACATCTTCGCCCACTTCCATTTTCCCGCCTGGGAATTCCCAAAGTCCACCTTGATGTTGCTCTTCACCTCTTAAGCAGACAAAGATTTGCTGATTTTTTTCAATCACACCAACAGCGACTTCAACACGTTTTTTTTGCATCATTTTCTCCATAAAAAAAGCGACTTAGCGTCGCTTTTTATACAAATTTAGATTTAGCCAATTATTTTAGTTTGCCGCAACACTGCTTAAACTTCTTGCCTGATTGACAAGGACAAGGATCGTTACGACCTACTTTTGGCTCATTTCGATGGGCAACAGACACGCCTTCCGGTGCATCACCACCTACGCGCTCAACCTCTTCATGTTGATATTCACGCGGTGCTTGCTCACTCTTACGATGTTGTTCTTCAACCTTCTCAACATCTTCCTCCGCACGAACCTGAACTTTACTTAGTACGCCAACAACGTCAATCTTCAAGTTTTCAAGCATTTGTGAGAATAACTCAAACGACTCACGCTTATATTCTTGCTTCGGATTCTTCTGCGCATAACCACGTAAATGAATACCTTGGCGAAGATGATCCATTGCCGCTAAGTGATCTTTCCAATGCTGATCTAGGCTTTGTAACATAACCGCTTTTTCGAAGTGACGTAGCACATCTGGACCTACCATCTCTTCTTTTTGCTTGTACGCTTTATCCACGTCTTCTACGATACGATCGCGTAGCATTTCTTCATATAGTTTGCTGTCTTCTTCAAGCCATTTAGCAATCGGAAGCTCAACATGGAAGTCGTTTTTCAAGCGTTCTTCAAGTGCTGGGATGTCCCACATTTCCGCCAGACTTTGCGGTGGAATATACTGATCAATAGTCGCATTCAATACATCTTCACGAATAGCGGTGATAGTCTCTGAGATATCGCCTTCTTCAAGTAGTTCGTTACGTTGTTCGTAAACCACTTTACGTTGATCGTTCGCAACGTCATCGTATTCAAGTAATTGTTTACGAATATCAAAGTTACGCGCTTCCACTTTACGCTGGGCGTTTTCAATTGCACGGTTAACCCATGGGTGTTCAATGGCTTCACCACGTTGCATACCTAGTTTACGCATCATGTTAGTCATACGCTCACCTGCGAAGATACGCATCAATGCGTCATCCATTGATAGGTAGAAGCGGCTTGAACCAGCATCACCTTGACGACCTGCACGACCACGTAGCTGGTTGTCGATACGACGCGATTCGTGACGCTCTGTACCAATAATGTGTAAACCACCAGAAGCCAGTACTGCATCATGGCGCGCTTTCCAAGCAGCTTTAATTTCTGCTATTTGCTCTTCCGACGGGTTTTCTAATTTTTCAACATCCGACTGCCAGCTGCCACCCAGTACGATATCCGTACCACGACCAGCCATATTCGTCGCAATCGTTACTTTGCCCGGTAGACCCGCATCCGCGATAATATCTGCTTCTTGGGCGTGGAATTTCGCATTCAGTACGTTATGGTCAATTTTTTCTTTGCGAAGGAAGTGAGAAAGATACTCAGAACTTTCGATAGATACCGTACCCACCAACACAGGCTGACCACGTTCTTGGCAAGAACGAATGTCTTCAAGAATGGCTTCAAATTTCTCTTCTTGTGTCAAATATACAAGATCCGCACGGTCATCACGCACCATAGGTTTATTGGTTGGGATAACGACCGTATCTAGGCCATAGATTGACTGGAACTCGAATGCTTCAGTGTCTGCAGTACCTGTCATACCTGCAAGCTTGTTATATAAACGGAAGTAATTCTGGAATGTGATTGAAGCCAAGGTTTGGTTTTCGTTTTGAATACGAACCCCTTCTTTCGCTTCAACGGCTTGGTGAAGGCCCTCAGACCAACGACGTCCTTCCATCGTACGGCCAGTGTGCTCGTCAACAATGATAACTTCGTTATCTTTTACAACGTAATCAACGTCTTTTTGATATAGCTTGTGAGCACGAAGTGCTGCGTAAACATGGCTAAGTAATGAAATATTACCTGCCGAGTAAAGCGAGTCACCCTCTTCAATCAAACCACGTTCAGTCAGTAATTCTTCAACTTTGATTTGACCACGCTCGGTAAGGTGAACTTGTTTACCTTTTTCATCAATGGTGAAATCACCATCGCCTTCCACGCCTTCTTCATCTTCTTTTTCTTGTTGCACAAGATCAGGAACAATTTTATTGATTTCGGCATAAAGCTCAGAGCTATCTTCAGCAGGCCCAGAAATGATAAGTGGTGTACGCGCTTCATCGATTAGGATTGAATCCACTTCATCCACAACCGCATAGTTAAGTGGACGTTGTACACGTTCATCGACACTAAACGCCATGTTATCGCGCAAGTAATCGAAGCCGAACTCGTTATTGGTGCCGTAAGTGATATCCGCAGCATAGGCTTGTTTTTTCTGCTGTGGCATCATGCCTGGCACGTTACAACCTACAGTAAGGCCTAGGAATTCAAAGAGTGGACGGTTGGTCTCAGCATCACGCTTAGCTAAGTAGTCGTTGACGGTAATAACGTGAACACCCTTGCCTGAAACCGCATTTAAATACGCAGGCAATGTTGCTGTTAGTGTTTTACCTTCACCCGTTCTCATTTCTGAAATACGACCTTGGTGAAGCACCATACCACCAATCATTTGCACATCGAAATGACGCATTCCAAATACGCGCTTAGATGCTTCACGCACCGTAGCGAACGCCTCTGGTAATAAGTCATCTAGCGTTGAACCTTGCTCAATACGCTGTTTAAATTCAGCCGTTTTTGCTTTTAGTTCATCATCGCTTAATTTGCCGTACTGTTCTTCTAACGCATTGATTAAAGCGACTGTTTTTCTTAGGTTTTTGATGGTGCGATCATTACGACTACCAAAAATTTTGGTAAAAATATTTGCTAACATGTTTAAACCGTTTCACTCTGTGTATTGGCTGACCCATCTCTCTAAGCCAATGTTGTTAAGGTTGGGTCGCGCTTGTCCTGTTGGCGACAAAAGCCTTCCTAAATTACGGTTTTCACTTTGCCAATTTAGGAGTAAGCATTTTGTATCTTGCCGAGTTAAAATTATGCCCTATCATACCAGACTCTTTGTTTCTGCAAACCTTATTGGGTAAATAATACCAAGTTCAATTGCAAGAAACCTTTACTGTTGGAGCGTAAGCGTACCGTTGCAAGTGATAAAGTTTAGTTAGCACCTAACTCGACTCATTTATTCGAGTACTGAGCTAAGCGCTTTCGACAACAAATGTTGGTACTTTTGGATTTCTCAAAAATTTGTCTCTGATATACTTAGAAGACTGAGAAACCACCAGTACGGAGTTATTTGACTCCGTATTATCCCGATATGGCGGTTATTTTTTATTTTTCAACCTATGGGAAGTAAGTCATTGGCTAAAAATCGCTACAATCCAAAACCGCTTGATGAAGTGATGGGGGGGTGGTCAGATAAGCTCAATCAATATGGCCAAAAAAGTGCCCAAGCGGCACAATTACAGAGCTGTTTGGAAGACACGCTAGGCCCTATTTTGAGTAAGAAATGCCGTGTCGCTCACTACAAAGAGGGAACACTGACGATAGAAGCGGCTTCTGCAACGCTTGCTACTCGGCTAAACTTTTTGAAAATGGATATTCTCAGTGCATTTAGAAAAGTTGGGTTACATGACTGTGCATTGGTTAAAATTACCACTAATCCAGAAGCCCAACAGCGTCTCACCAACAAGGTGGAATCCCAATCTTCGACCTATCAAGCCAATCGAAGTATGAGCCAAGCCACTGGCGAGCATTTGCTAGCGCTGGCGCAGTCCGCACCACCATCGCTTAAGGCGAAACTAGAAAGACTCGCTAAACACGCAAACACAACGCAAAAAAAAATGACGCCTTAGCGTCATTTTTCATCAAACTGTATTAGCCTAAAAGCCTTATGCCGTTGCGGTATTGATACCCGCTTCCATTCCTGGCGCTGGCATACTGACTGGCTCTTCGAATGTTGCCCACTCCCATGCTGACTCAGTTGCCATGATTTCACGAAGCAACATATTGTTTAGGCCGTGGCCTGATTTATAGCATGAGATCTTACCTAAAATGTTGTGACCTGCCATAAACATATCACCCACACAGTCTAAGATCTTGTGTTTAACAAACTCATCCGCATAGCGTAGGCCATCAGGATTTAATACTTTAAACTGGTCTAAAACAACCGCATTATCCATGCTGCCACCTAAGGCTAGGTTGTTTGCATGCATGTATTCGATATCACGCATAAAACCAAAAGTACGAGCACGACTGATCTCTTCAGTAAAGCTTTGAGCTGTAATGTCTAATCCAATACGTTGGCGGCTAGCGTTGATCGCTGGGTGATTAAAGTCGATTTCAAAGTCGATGTGGAAACCATCGTAAGGCTCAATTTCAGCCCACTTATCGCCATCTTCAACACGCACTTTTTCTTTGATGCGAATAAAGCGCTTGGCAGCGTTTTGCTCTTCAATACCGCCTTTTTGAATTAAGTAGATGAATGGCAATGCACTGCCATCCATAATAGGCACTTCGGCGCTGTCTAGCTCTACGATGAGGTTATCAATCCCAAGCGCAGCCACCGCGGCAATCAAATGCTCGGTAGTAGACAAGCGAACGCCGTCTTTATTTGTTAAACACGTACACAGTTGCGTGTCGCCCACAGCTTCCGGTGTTGTTTCAAAATCAACAACAGGGTCTAGATCAACGCGGCGAAATACAACACCTGTATTCACACCAGCTGGTCGGAGAGTGATCGTGACCTTTTCACCTTTGTGTAAACCTACACCTGTGGCTTTAACGACTTGTGCAATCGTACGTTGTTTAATCATATATTCGCCCACTTAAATTCTAGATAGGCGGCGGAGTATAACATAGTTCCACCAAACTGCCAATCTTTGTTTATTTTTCATACCAACTTTAGTCTGACTGCTTACGTAAAAAAGCCGGAATATCGAAGTAGTCACCTTTTTCTTTACTGTCGCTGCCTTTTGCACTTGCTGAACTAGAA
Organism: Pseudoalteromonas sp. BMB; assembly: GCF_001709235.1. Classification (NCBI taxonomy): domain Bacteria; kingdom Pseudomonadati; phylum Pseudomonadota; class Gammaproteobacteria; order Alteromonadales; family Pseudoalteromonadaceae; genus Pseudoalteromonas; species Pseudoalteromonas sp. BMB. The sequence goes on along the minus strand of NZ_MBQA01000161.1, from coordinate 38,674 downwards.
GCTTGTTGTGGCTTCTGCTCTTGTACTTGTGGTGCAGGCGCTTCAGCTGGTTGCTCAGGTTCTGCCGCTGACGTTTGTGGTTGCGTAAAGCTTGGCACATACATGCTCGTTTGTGAGCTAGTTTGTGTTCCACCTACCGCATCTGAGCCTGAAGCTTGTCTAAAGCCATTGTCTACAATACCAAATTGCGGACGACGGTCACCACCTAAGCCTGTAGCAACCACGGTCACTCTTAGCTCTTCGCTCATTTCAGGGTCAATAACAGCACCTACTACCACAGTCGCGTTCTCTGACGCTAACGCTTTAACATGGTTACCAACGACCTCAAACTCTTCGATAGTAATGTCCATGCCAGCGGTGATATTCACCAAAATACCTTTCGCGCCAGTTAGGTCAACATCTTCTAAAAGTGGGCTAGAAATCGCGGCTTCCGCAGCTTCTTGTGCACGATCAGGACCTGTTGCCGAAGCTGTCCCCATCATTGCAGTACCCATTGCCGACATCACAGTTCTCACATCCGCAAAGTCAACGTTGATTAGACCTGAACGTGTGATCAACTCTGCAATACCTTGTACCGCGCCATAAAGCACGTCATTTGCTTTTGCGAAGGCATCTAGCAGTGTAGTCCCTTTACCAAGAACTTTAAGCAATTTGTTGTTTGGAATTGTAATAAGTGAATCTACAATTTCTGACAACTCAGCAATACCTTGCTCAGCCGCAGCCATGCGCTTTTTACCTTCAAGATCGAAAGGACGCGTTACTACAGCCACAGTTAAAATACCTAGTTCTTTTGCTGCACGAGCAACTACAGGTGCGGCACCGGTACCTGTACCGCCGCCCATACCGGCTGCGATAAATACCATGTCTGCGCCTTCAAGGCTGCTCTTGATTGTTTCTAGATCTTCTTCTGCTGCGCTGCGGCCCACTTCTGGGTTTGCGCCAGCTCCAAGACCTGAGGTGATCTGAGTACCCAGCTGTACGGTAATATCCGCAGACGACCGACGTAACGCTTGTGCGTCAGTATTCGCAACGATAAAACGTACACCTTCAATTTCTTGGTTTACCATGTGTTCTACGGCGTTACCGCCGCCGCCACCGACACCGATGACTTTAATGACAGCTTCTTCGCTGTGCTGTTCCATAATATCAAACATCTTCACTCTCCGACTTGAGTATTAAAACTCGCCTTGGAACCATTTTGTAACACGGTTCCACCAACTCCCCTCTGCATCTACTTTCGACTTCTGTGCATTCATCGATTGTAGTGAACGGCCGTATTGTAACAAACCTACCGCCGTTGCATATGCAGGGTCATCCACATAATCTGTTAATCCCTTAATGCCAATTGGTTTCCCTATTCTTACTGGCATTTGGAATATATCTTCTGCGACTTCTTGTGCACCTTGCATCTTGGCACTACCGCCAGTGATAACAAGACCCGCCGCAATTTGATCTTCAAAACCTGAGCGACGTAATTCTTCTTGTGCAAGCTCAAACAGTTCTCTAAATCTTGGCTCTACCACCTCAGACAAAGTATGACGAGACATTACCCGCGCAGGACGCCCACCAACACTTGGTACTTCGATAGTTTCTTCACTTGATGCCATTTGGCTCGACGCGAAGGCATATTGTACTTTCAGAGACTCGGCATGCGAAATAGGTGTTCTAAATATTTTTGCTATATCGCCCGTGACCTGATTACCCGCAACCGGGATCACGGCAGTATGACGCAGCGCCCCATTCACATAAATAGCAATATCCATGGTGCCACCACCAATATCTAATACCGCAACACCAAGCTCTTTTTCGTCTTCAGTCAACACCGAGTAACATGACGCCAAGGCGTTAAACGTTAATTGGTCTACCTGTAAACCACAGCGTTCAACACACTTTTCAATATTCTTTGCCATGTCATTCGAACACGTGATGATATGTGCTTTCGCTTCCATCCTTACGCCACTCATACCTAGCGGGTTTTTGATCCCCTCTTGCATGTCGATGCTATATTCTTGCGGCAATGAGTGCAGCATTTTGCGTTCGGCAGACATAGGCACAGAGCGTGCAATGTGAATAACATTGGCAATATCATCGTCTGTAACTTCAGCATTATTTATTGCCACCACGCCACTTTCGTTTTGACACTGAATATGTTTGCCTGAAATCCCCAAATAAACCGAGCTTATTCTGCAATCAGCCATTAGCTCTGCTTCATCTACAGCGCGTTTAATAGACTCAGAAACGAGGTCTAAATCGTTTACCCCGCCCTTATCCATGCCGTGAGACTCCTGGCGTCCGACACCGACAATACTAAGTTGATTGTCCACAGTGATCTCCCCAACTGTGGCGACGACCTTTGATGTGCCAACATCTAATCCAATCACTAAGTTTCTTTCTGCCGACTTTGTCATGCTTCACTCTTGTTATTTTGTTGTTCTTGCTGCTCAGTAGGTTCTTTCCAACTCACTGCCAGTCCCGTGTCGTAGCGTAAATCAATGACATCGATTACTTTACCTTCAGGGCGTTCCATACGTGGATACACGTCGATAAAACGTTGTACTCGTTTGGCTTTATCTTCACGCCCTAAATTTAAGCGGATCCCATTGTCCAGCCATAGCTGCCAAGCAAATCGTTCTGAAAGCGCTAAACTTTCCAACGTAAACTGATTTACCGCCAACAAAGCTTTAAACTGCTTAAATGTTTGCCATGCTTCTTCAGCACTTCCTTCAGGGCCATATAATTCAGGTAGCCCTTGCGGCAATTTGTTACTACTCGCTTGGAATACTTCGCCATCATCATTGAGTAATGAATCGCTATTCCAATGCGCAACCGGCTTATGTTCCACTACATAGACTTGCAGCGTATCCGGCCATTGTTTTCTGACTGACACTGTCGCAATCCAAGGTAAAGACTTTACTGCTTTGTGGACTGCTTTTACATCAAGCTCAAAAAAACTATTTAAATCTGCGGTTTTAATTGCCGCCACAATGTCATCTTCATTGGTATAATGCGGTTTACCGAGCACTTTGAGTGTTTTTATTTGCGCATCATGATGTGCAACTAACCAATCACTTACCCAGTATGTTCCTCTTACCAATGTAAAAATCACCACAAAGAAGAAGCTAAGTCCCCAAAAAAGGGGCCAGTTCACTCTTGAACCGATCAGCTTCAACCCTGCCAAAAATGCTCGCATATTAAAGCGTTTGCTCCAAAATGCGAACAACTAATTGTTCAAAACTTACACCCGTTGCTTTTGCTGCCATCGGCACCAACGACTTTTCGGTCATACCAGGTACGGTATTTACCTCGAGTAGATAGAAATGACCTTGCTCATCTTGCATGGCGTCAACACGTCCCCAACCAGTGGCACCAACCAATTCAAAAGCGTGCTTTGCCATCACTTGTAATTGCTCAGTGTGTGCAGCGCTAATATCCGCCGGACAATAATACTCTGTACTGTTAACTTGGTACTTCGCTTCATAATCATAAAAACCACGAGGCGTACGCATTTCAATAACAGGCAATGCCTCTTTACCGAGCATAGACACGGTAAACTCGCGTCCAGTGATCCATTGTTCAACGAGAACTTGATCGTCAAACGTAAAGGCATTATTTAATGCCCCAGTCAGGGTCTCTTCGCTGTCTGCCTGAGCCATACCTATGCTTGAGCCTTCGTGACTTGGCTTTACCATGACTTTGCCAAACTCAGCGATTAGCGCCTTAGCATCAAAACCCATCTCTTTGCTTACAACAGCATAAGGTGCCGTACTTAACTTGGCAGACTGAAATAGATGCTTACAGCGAACTTTATCCATTGCAAGCGCACTACCAAGTACACCGCTTCCTGTATATGGTATTCCCATAAACTCAAGCGCACCTTGAATAGTGCCATCTTCACCGCCACGGCCATGTAGTGCAATGAATACGCGATCCACACCTAGGTCTTTAAGTTGCCATAAATTACGTTCTGCGGGATCAAAAGCAATCGCATCTATACCTTGATTGACGAAGGCATTTAACACTGCATTACCGGATTTTAGCGACACCTCTCGCTCTGCTGAACTACCGCCAAGTAATACGGCTACTTTTCCAAACTGACTACTCATAATTCACTCTGTTTTAACTGCGCTATCGATAGCCCGGTAGCGGCTAACTGCTTCACGATCTGACCTATATTGCCGGCCCCTTGCGTCAACACTAAATCACCATCTGCCATGGTGCTTGCCAACACTTTCGCCAATTCACCATGGTCACTGATATGGATCGGCTCAACGCCACGTTGACGGAGACTACGGCACAAACTTTTACTATCCGCACCAACGATAGGCGCTTCACCGGCACTATATACATCTAACAGCAGTAGTTTATCAACATCGCAAAGCACTTTTACGAAATCTTCATATAAATCGCGTGTTCGACTATAGCGATGTGGCTGATAAATCATAACCAAACGCTTATCAGGCCAACCAGATTTAGCTGCTTTTATCGTCATCGCAACTTCAGACGGATGGTGACCATAATCATCAACCAGCATCACCTCACCCACTTCATTATTGAATGAGCCGTAATGCTGGAAGCGACGTCCTACACCTTCAAAATTGGCTAGCGCCTGATAAATCGCTTCATTTTCAATATTGTGATCTTTTGCAACCGCAATAGATGCCAGCGCGTTCAATGCATTGTGCTTACCTGGCATATTTAGCTTCACTTCAAGTAACTCACCGTCTTTGGTTCTGACTTTAAAGTGTGATTCACTTTGTGTTTGCTTGAAGTCCAGTAACTGATAATCCGCATCGTTAGCCTCACCATACGTGATTGTCGGCCTTGCAAAACGTGGCAATAATTCTCTCACGACTGGCGAATCGATACACACCACCGCTAGACCATAAAATGGTAAGTTATGGATAAACTCGATGTAGGTGTCTTTCATTTTTTCGAAGTCACCGTCGTAAGTATCCATGTGGTCTTCTTCGATATTTGTTACCACCGACACCATCGGCTGCAAATGCAAAAACGATGCATCGCTCTCGTCCGCTTCCGCGATAAGGTATTCACTGCTGCCCACTTTGGCATTACTGCCAGCACTATTGAGCAAGCCACCAATAATAAAGGTTGGATCCAGCTCAGCCCGCGCAAAAATACTCGCGATTAGGCTCGTCGTTGTGGTCTTACCATGTGTTCCTGCCACTGCAATCCCGTGACGAAAGCGCATCAACTCGGCGAGCATTTCGGCGCGACGAACGATTGGCGTACGGTTTGCCTTCGCCGCTTGGATCTCTGGGTTTTGGTCGTTGATGGCACTTGATACCACAACCACATCAGCCATTTTTACATTTTCAGCTTGGTGGCCGATAAAGATCTCGGCGCCCATATTTGTTAATCGCTCTGTCATCGTACTTTTAGCGATATCTGAGCCTGTAATTCGGTAACCTTCAAAGGCCAGCACTTCTGCAATCCCACCCATACCAGCACCACCAATCCCGATAAAGTGGATGGTGTTGATACGTCGCATTGCTCTTCTGCTTGAAGCTTCCATTTAATATCCTAGTTCGATAATTCTGTACAAATTTGGGCAACTTTCGCTGTTGCCTCCGACTTACCGCATTGTCTCGCTTTTGCTGCCATGGTCGCAATTTTTTGCGGCTCAATAACAAGTGGCTGCAGTGTAGTTGCTAGCATTTCTGGCGTCAGTGCAGTTTGCTGCAATATAAAAGCTGCCCCAGCCGACACTAAAAATTGCGCGTTAGCCGTCTGGTGATCGTCAACGGCATGTGGGAAAGGCACAAAAATCGCCGTTTTCCCAGCTGCGGCTATTTCACTCACGGTAAGCGCACCGGCACGGCAAATAACCAAGTCAGCCCAAGCGTATGCGGCATCCATATCATGAATGAACTCGCTGACCTCAGCATTAATGCCTGCACTTTCATATCGTTGTTGTGTATCGTCTTGGTTATGTTTACCGCTTTGATGACGAATATTTAATCCGATACTGGCCACCTGTTGCTGAAGTAACTTAAGTCCTTCTGGCACGGTTTCATTCAGTGCTTTTGCTCCCAATGAACCACCGACAATTAATAGATTTAACGGCACTGAAACCGGTTTATCGCTAATCTCAGCAACACTTGCACGTACCGGATTCCCCACAACCTGAGCGAGCTTTTCACTGAATGCGCCGGGAAAACCAGCCAGTACGCGACTTGCAATTTTCGCCAGCAACTTATTGCTCATACCCGCAACCGCATTTTGCTCATGGATCACCAAAGGGATCCCAAGCAGTTTCGCAGCAACACCTACCGGGCCAGTTACATAACCGCCCATGGCTAACACCACATCAGGTTTACGCTGTTGTAAAATACGCTTTGCTACAAGTACCGCTTTTAAAACCATAAATGGCGCGGTTAGTAATCGTTTGACTCCGTTACCACGTAAGCCTTTCATGGCAATGAAATCAATTTCAAAACCGTAACGCGGCACCACATCCGCTTCCATTCTGTCCGCAGTGCCAACCCAGCTCACTTGCCAAGCCTGCGCTTGTAAAAATTGTGCCACTGCAATACCTGGAAAAATATGTCCACCTGTACCGCCCGCGACCACTAGAAGACGTTTTGTCATCGTCTACCTCCACGGGATGTTGCCTGCCTTGTCGACATTTTTGTCTCAAAATCTATACGTTGTAGAATGCCCGCCGCAATTGTCATCACCCAAAGGCTAGAGCCACCGTAAGAAACAAATGGCAGTGTTAAACCTTTAGTGGGTAAAATGCCAGCGCTCGCACCAATATTAACGACTGCCTGAAAGGCAAACCAAATACCAATGCCCAAGGCAAAATACCCTTCGTATTCTTTGCCTGCTTTAAGGGCCTTTTGCCCGATAAAAAGCGCTCGAGTAACCAATATTCCGAGTACAATAATTATGCTAAATACACCAATAAAGCCCAGTTCTTCCGCTATTACAGCAAAAATAAAGTCATTATGTGCTTCCGGCAAATACTGTAGCTTTTGTATGCTATTGCCCAAGCCTTGACCAAACCAGCCACCTTGGCCGTATGCCATTAATGATTGTACCAATTGATAACCAGCGCCAAATGGATCTTCCCAAGGGTTTAAAAAGCCCACGACACGCTTCATACGATATGGCTCAATGATGATAAGCAGTACCACCAAAGAGACACCAGTAAGCATTAAGGTAAAAAACTGCCAAAGCCTTGCACCGGCTAAAAACAACAGGCCTACGGTCGTCACAAACATGACCACCACAGTACCTAAATCCGGCTGCATCAAAATTAAGAACGCATACACCGCAAACACAATCATTGGCTTAGCGAAACCTTTGATGTTTTCTTGTACTTCATCGCGTTTACGTACCAAGTAGCCGGCAATATAGCTGAAGAAAAATAGCTTAGATGCCTCCGCTACTTGCAAACCAAAAGGACCAAGCGGGATCCAGCGCCTTGCACCATTTACTTCGCGACCAATAATGAGTACCGCCACTAACAGTACCAAACCAAAAAGCAGCAAATATGGATTACTGCGTTTCCACCAAGTCATTGGCACACTCGTCGCAAACCAAAAGAGAATAAACGAGCCCACTAAAAAGATAACGTGGCGAATGGTAAAGTGAAAAGGGTTATCAAACAGTCGCTCGGCAACCGGCATAGAAGCACTTGTCACCATCACAAATCCCACTCCAATAAGCATGAGCATGCAGTACATCAAAGGTACGTCAAATAAGCTTTCGGACTGGCGAGGCGTTAGCGCCTCTTTGATATCAGCGACGTTAATCAAGCATGTTCCCCCACTAAACGGACGAACTCATCCCCACGCGCCATATAGTTTGGATACATATCTATGCTGGCACAGGCTGGTGCTAATAGCACAATATCACCATTGGTCGCTATCGTTTTTGCCGCCAACACGGCTTCTTCTAAATTGTTGACCTGATGGCTATTGCGCAGCAGTGGCATAAACTGTGCGCCGTCTTGTCCGAAACAAAATAGCACTTTGCAATGCGTAGTGAGTGGTGTCTTGAGCGGTGAAAGGTCTGCCCCTTTCGCATCACCACCCACAATCAAAATAATGTTTTTTCGGCCTGAAGCCAAAGAATCAATAGCGGCGACCGTCGAGCCAACATTCGTTGCCTTTGAATCGTTGAAGTAACGAACCCCTGCAACATCGGCAACTAACTGACAACGATGAGGTAACCCCGTGAAACTCGCAAACGCGCTGGCAAATGCCTGCATAGGTAATTGCATCGGCGCTAATAACGCTAATACCGCCAAGGCGTTAAATTGATTATGTCGCCCCACCATCGCCAACGTTTTTACCGCTAGCAGTGGTGTTTGTTTGTGTGCAAAATGCGGTTCACCGTCAAAGGTCATTAAGTGATAATCCCCCTCAGTGAGGGATACACTGCTGCCTTGCCCATGCTGCGCAAAGGTATAATGATCTTCAGCATTAAAGACAATATGTTCAACATGCTGGTAAATACGTTGCTTCGCTTCAATATAAGCTTGAAAATCAGGATAGCGATCCATGTGATCTTCAGTAATATTGAGGATCATTGCCGACAAACAAGCCAAGCTATGCGTGGTTTCAAGCTGAAAACTAGACAGCTCGAGCACATAAACATCATGCGGCTGCTCTAACAACGACAGCACAGACGTGCCAATATTGCCGCCAAGCCCAACTTTTAAGCCTGCGGCTTTCAATACTTCTGTCGCGAGCGTAACAACGGTGGACTTACCGTTAGAGCCCGTAACGGCAATTACAGGGCGGGTATTAAGGCGTGCAAATAGCTCGATATCGCCGATGACTTCAACGCCTTCGGCAATGGCTGCGGCAACGCTTTGTTCAAATAACGGGATCCCTGGGCTGATGATAATCAGATCCGTTTGCGCCAAAGCGGCATCAGCAAGATTGCCAAATACCGCTTCACATTCAGGTGCGTTGTGACTTAGCCAATCCGAGCCCGGAGGCACTGGACGACTATCAACCACTTTTGGATTAATACCGTGCGACAGCAGAAAACGCACAATCCCCTGTCCTGTGACTCCAAGTCCCAGTACCGTGACATGCTTTTTCTGTAATTGCTCAATATACGTCATTATCTAATCTTCAACGTCGCAAGACCGGCCAGAACCAAGATAATCGAGATGATCCAAAAACGGACTATCACGCGTGGCTCAGGCCATCCTTTTAATTCGTAATGATGGTGAATCGGGGCCATTCTAAAGATCCGCTGACCTCTGAGTTTGTAAGACCCTACCTGTAAAATCACGGATAATGCCTCCATCACAAATACACCACCCATAATGATCAGCACTAACTCTTGGCGTACTAAAATAGCGATGATCCCGAGTGCACCACCCAGCGCCAATGAACCAACATCGCCCATAAAGACTTGTGCCGGATAGGTGTTAAACCATAAGAAACCAAGACCTGCGCCAACAATCGCCGTACATACCACAACCAATTCACTTGTGAGTGGCAAATGAGGAATATGAAGGTAGCTTGAGAAATTAGCGTTACCAGTAACGTAAGCAATAATAGCGAGTGCTGAGGCAACCAAAATGGTCGGAACAATGGCAAGACCATCCAAGCCATCAGTCAGGTTAACTGCGTTTGACGTACCCACAATCACAAAGTAACTCATGACTAAATAGAACAAACCAAGTTGTGGTAATACATCTTTCAAAAATGGCACGACTAACGTGGTTTCCGCAGCGCTGGTGGACGTAAAGTACAAAAATGCCGCCGTAGAGATCGCAATAACCGACTGCCAGAAGTACTTCCAACGTGCAATTAGGCCTTTACTGTCTTTTCTGATCACCTTGCGGTAATCATCCACGAATCCAACAATACCTAAGCTACCAATGACAAATAACGTCACCCATACATATTTGTTGCTAAGGTCGCCCCACAGTAGCGTACTGGTAAAGATCGCAGCCAGAATTAACAGTCCACCCATAGTTGGCGTACCCGACTTGGACAAGTGCGATTCAGGACCATCATCACGTACGGTCTGACCAATCTGCATGCGCTGTAATGCAGCAATAAGTTTAGGGCCAAAATACAACGAAATCATTAAGGCCGTTAAAATGCCTAAAATCGCCCTCAGGGTAAGGTAAGAAAATACGTTAAACCCAGAATAATATTGGGTAAGATACTCGGCTAGCCAAACTAACATGATACTTCTCCTGTCTCGCTATCCGACTGGCCAGCGTTTACTAATTCTTCAACGAGCAGTTCCATCCGCGCACTACGTGATCCTTTAACGATAACGGTGCATTGTCCTGATTGCTCGGCCAATACAACCCGTAACGCCTTCATTAAATTCTCGCGAGTCGAGAAATGACGATTTGGCTTTTCAAATACATTGCTAGCGCTACTACTCAGCACCCCCAATGAAAACAATTCATCAATGCCTTGCTGCTTAGCGTACTCGCCGACTTCACGGTGATATTCGCGGGCATCTTCACCCAGTTCTGCCATATCGCCCAACGCCAATACTTTATAGCCAGACATAGACGCCAGTAAATCAATCGCCGCGTTGACAGATTTCACGTTTGCATTGTAGGTGTCATCGACGACACGCAGTGTGTCCGAGACTTGGATCATGTTGACACGGCCCTTTACTTCAGCCATTTGTTCAAGACCCGTTACCACCTCACTTAAGCTTGCGCCCAGTTCAGTTGTCAATGCTGCCGCAATCAACGCATTGCCAACGTTGTGCTGGCCACTAAGCGGTAAACTAATGGTGGTACGCTCTTCACCTTGGCATAGCGTGAAGGTCGGGCGAGCTAGCTCATCCAACTCAATTGCTTCCACCCAAATATCAAGCTGAGCATTTAAGCTATAACGTTTCACTTTAGAAACAGCTAAGCTTTCCTGCCACATCTGAGCATAATCACTATCCGCATTGATGACTGCGACACCGTCAGCTTTGAGGCCTGAGAAAATCTCACCTTTCGCTTTTCCTACGCCATCAATTGAACCAAACCCTTCGATATGGGCTGGTGCGACGTTACATACTGTCGCCACGTCTGGACTTACTAATGCAGTGGTATAAGCAATTTCACCCAAGTGGTTAGCGCCGAGTTCTATCACCGCATATTCATCATCTTCACTTAAGCGCAATAGCGTCAACGGTACCCCGATGTCGTTATTAAAATTACCTTTCGTCGCAAGGACTTTGCCTTTTTGCGCCAAAATCGCCGCACACATTTCTTTCACTGTGGTTTTACCGACACTGCCGGTAATTGCAATGGTTTTAGGGGCAACGGTTTCAATTACTGCTCGGCCAATTTGGCCTAAAGCAATGCGCGTATCTGCAACCACAAACTGTGGTAAATCGATATCTTCATCATGCTCAGAAACAATAGCTGCAATAGCACCTTGCGCTTTGGCCACATCCAAGAAGCGGTGGCCGTCAAAGTTAGGCCCTTTAAGTGCTAAAAATACCTCTCCAGACTGTATTGTTCTGGTATCAGTATTAATATTGGCGACTGCCAAATTCTCCCCGTCATAAGGGGTTTTTAAGACTGCTGCAAGCCAAGAAAAATCCATCTTGATCATGCCTTTTCCCCTCGTAAAATCGCTGCAACGCATTGCCTATCACAAAAATCAATGCGCTCAGTACCTATAATTTGATAATCCTCATGCCCTTTCCCCGCGATCAGCACCACGCTGTTTTCATCAGCTAGGCCTATCGCGTGTTGAATGGCTAGCCCTCTATCAGGCTGGCAGACAGCATACTCAGGGTGGATGAGTCCTGCCTTAACGTCATCAATGATTAAATTGGGATCTTCACTTCGTGGATTATCGCTGGTGATCACCAGTTTATCTGCATATTTCTCTGCTGCTCGCGCCATTTCAGGACGCTTACCTTTATCTCTATCACCACCGCAACCAAACACACAGATAAGATTACCTGGTACATGTGCTCGCAAGGCTTGTAGTGCAAGTGCCAAAGCGTCTGGGGTATGGGCATAATCAACAATACATGTAGGTTTTTCAGGGGCACTAAATGGCTGCATGCGGCCTGCAACTGGCGAGAGCTGGCTGCAAGCTTCGCTTAATGCTTCAAGACTTGCGCCTTGTAATAGTAAGGTCGCAATCGCAGCAGCTAAATTATAAAGATTAAACTCACCATACAGTGGCACACTGACTTCACATTCACCCCAGCTGGTTTTTAATGTCGCTGTTAAACCATTTGGGTGTGCCGACACGGCATCAAAGAATACATATTGTTGGTAGCTATGCGCTTCACTCCAGCGACCGTAAACAACCACGTTGTCGTCGTTGAATTCAGCGGCCCAACTTGCCCCCACTTCATCGTCAATATTGATGACTTTGTGATTTGGCGCACAGCGAGTGAATAGTAGTTTCTTGGCTTCTGCATAGCTTTGCATATCACCGTGATAATCTAAGTGATCGCGCGTCAAGTTGGTGAAAACAGCCACATCGAAGTCGCATTCGTCAACTCGACCTTGCACCAAGCCATGGGAAGATACCTCCATCGCGACTTGGTCATATTGTTGCTGTAAAAACGCCAAAATACGTTGTAAATCTACGTTTGACGGCGTGGTGTTTGCCAGCGGAATAAGGCTGTCTGGTTGACCATAACCAAGCGTACCTATCACAGCCCCCGCACTATCGGTTAGGCTCGCTAAATTGGCAATCATTGCTGTCGTGGTAGATTTACCATTGGTGCCAGTAACGCCTGTGAGTTTGAGCTTTTTACTCGGGTATGCATAAAACTGCGCTGCAATTGCTGCCAACTTATCAGCAAGATTATCGATAAAAATCGCTTGCTCTGGTGCAACATTAAGCTCGCTTCCCGTTTCTGCAAGCACACATTTAGCGCCTTGCGCAACGGCACTGGCGGCATATTTAGCACCGTCTTGGGCATGACCTTGCAGTGCAACAAAACAATCACCCGGCTCAATCGCTCGACTGTCTATGCGTAGATGCTCAACCTCAACAGCGGCAATATTGACACCATAATCACTGAGTACCTGAGCCAGATCACGCATCGTTATCTGCTCCAGAAATATAAGCCACACGCTCTTTATCAGGTGCTACGTTTAGAATTCTCAGTGCATTAGACATAATTTCAGCAAAAGCAGGCCCTGCGGTTTGACCGCCATAGTAAACATCTCCCGCTGGTTCATTGACCATCACCACAACCGCAAGCTTTGGGTCACTTACCGGTGCAACGCCCGCAAAGTAACCAACGTACTCATCACCATAGCCACCCGCAACCGCTTTTTCTGAAGTACCTGTTTTACCAGCGGCACGGTATCCATCAACTTTTACGTTGTGGGCAGTACCACCACGTTCAAATACTGACTCCATCATCTCTACCACGGCATGTGTATCTTGCTCGCTAAAAATACGCTTGCCTTCAGGAATTTCATCTTGCTTCACAATAGTGAGTGGTCGCAAGATACCGCCGGCTCCAAACATGGCGTAAAGTCTCGCCATTTGTGCAGTGCTTACAGATACTGCGTAACCATAAGAGAGTGTTGCAATTTCAAAGTTAGACCAACGGCGGTTTGGATAAAATAAGCCAGCGCTTTCACCAATCATGTTTGAGCCCGTTGGCTCACCAAAACCCACTTCTTGGTATAAATTGATAAAATACTCTTTTGGCAGCATTTGTGAGATCTTCGCAACCCCCATGTTACTGGAGATTTTAAGAATTTCTCTTAAGCTCAGCTCACCATTGTTGCGAGTATCTTTCACCAAGCCACCGCTTAAGTTCATCCAGCCCGGATAAGTATCTATCGTGTCTGTTGCCTTAACAGCACCATAATTTAAACCAGCCAATACCGCTAAAGGCTTTAAGGTTGAACCGGGTTCAAATAGGTCAGTCATAGCACGATTACGACGCTTATAAGGTGCAGCAGTACTTAGATCGTTAGGATTAAAGCTTGGGCTATTCACCAAAGCTAAAATCTCGCCAGTGTGTACATCAACAACTATCGCCGAACCAGAGGTAGCTTTATAGCTCAGTACCGCCGACTTTAACGCGCGATAGGCAATAGCCTGGATCCGTAAATCGATACTCAAGTAAACATCTTCTGGCTCAACACGCTGTTCTTCTGAAAGTACTTGTACTTCACGACCCTGCGCATCTTTACGAATGGTGCGTTTACCAGCCGTACCGGTTAATGCAGAGTCGAACATACGCTCAACGCCTTCTATACCTTTGCCATCAATATCGGTAACACCAATCATGTGCGCCGTTACTTCGCCGCTTGGGTAAAACCGTTTGGACTCGTCAAGCAAGTGCACGCCCGGCAGGCGCATTTGACGAATATAGTTGGCAACAACCGCCGTCACTTGACGCTTCAAATAGACAAAACGACGGCTTGGGTCTCCCCTAAGCCGTTCATCGACATTTTCTGGTTTAAGTCTGAGCACATCCGCAAGCTCTTTCCACCTGAGCTCATCATCGTACCAAGCTTGTTTCCGTATTTTCAGCTCAGCATCGTTTTGCTCCAACGCCTTATAATCTTCACCTTCTTTACGGGCTTTACGTAACACTTTTTTGGCAAGTGCCTTATCAATGGCAAGAGGATCTGCATAAACACTCACAACCGGCACACTCACAGCCAGCTCTTTGCCATTGCGGTCGAAAATCATGCCTCGTTGGACATTGAGTTTCTCAACCCGTACGGTGCGCTTATCGTTTTCTTCAATGGCCTTATCAGGCTCAATTACTTGCAAAAATGCAGCGCGTGCAACAAGCGTCATAAAAACGGTGAGCATTACGCCGCAAACTAGAGCAAAGCGCCAGGTGATAATAGATTGAGTTTTTTGCTTTTGTTTATTCATGGCAGCACAATCACCTGTTCATCTTTACTGGTTGGACGTTTCATCTCTAACTGCATCTTGGCTATCTCTTCAATCCTTGCATGCTGGGAGTAAAACTCTTCTTCCACAACGAGATATCTCCATTGTAAGTCTAACTCATCGCGCTGTTGCAATAGCTCATCCTGCTGTATCAATTGTTGGCGAGTTAAATGGGTAATTTGCACTACCGCGAGTGCAGAAATCAAAATCGTAAGTAGCAAGAATGCCGTCAACTTATTAGCAATAATGTAATAGCCTATTTCTACAAATAGATTCGGTTGACGTTGCTTACTTGCATTCATTAGAGCTTCTCCGCCACTCTTAATACTGAGCTTCGCGAGCGTGGATTTTGTGCAATCTCTGCATCGCTAGGCTTAATGGCTTTACCCACTGCCTTTAAGGTGAGATTTTGTTTAAGTTGTTCATCCGTTAAAGGCAGACCTCTGGGTATCGCCTCTCCCTTACTCTGCTTCTTGATAAACTGCTTTACAATGCGATCTTCTAGAGAATGAAACGAGATCACCACTAACCGACCACCAGGTTTTAATACCTCAAGTGACGCTTGCAATGCAGTCTGAATTTCTTCTAACTCGCTGTTAATATAAATACGAATGGCTTGGAAAGTACGAGTTGCAGGATGCTTGTGTTTGTCTTTGACAGGCACAGCTTCATCTATCAATTGCGCTAATTGCGCTGTGGTTGTAATCGCGGTGTGCTCACGTACTTCAATGACTTTACGAGCAATACGAGTGGCAAACTTTTCTTCGCCATACTTTTTGATCACGAATACCATTTCTTCAAGCTCTGCTTCTGCTAGCCACTGTGCAGCGCTGCGACCGGAATCAGGATCCATACGCATATCCAGTGGCCCGTCTTTCATAAAGCTAAAGCCACGGTCTGCATCATCGAGCTGAGGTGAAGACACACCAATGTCCAACAAGATGCCATCTACCTGACCTAAGATACCGGCTTGTTCCGCGACAGATTTAATTTGCGAGAAGCGGCTTCGCGCTATAGAGAAACGTGTATCATCGGCAAACTTTTCAGCCGCCTTAATCGCTTGAGGGTCTTGATCTATGGCTTGTAAACGCCCAGTCGACAATCTTTTGAGGATTTCACCTGAGTGCCCACCACGACCAAACGTCCCGTCGATATATATACCTTCAGGGTTAATTGCTAGGGCATCTAGGGTTTCGGTCATTAATACCGAAATATGCTTAAACTCTTCGCTCATTAATTTGTTTACCCCTACAAGGAAAAGTTTTCCAATTCAGGGCTTTCCTCAAAGTTTCCTGAGTGTTCAATTTCGGTATCTGCCTGCATTTGCTGATACCAGCGTTCTTCGTCCCAAATTTCAAATTTATTGAGTAACCCAACTAGCATGATCTTTTTGCCTAATTGCGCATGGGATCGCAATGAAGGCGCCAGTAAAATTCGGCCATTTTTGTCTAGTTGGTATTCTGTAGCATGACCTAGCAACATCCGCTGCCAACGTCTCACTCTGGGATTGGTATTAGAGATGCGACTTAGTTTGGTCTCAATTTCTAGCCATTCGGAGAGTGGGTAGAGCCACAAGCACGGTTCGTTGATCGCAATAGTACAAATAACAGTTCCCTGATCTTCGGACAGCAGCGGTTGACGGTACTTAGTCGGTACCGCAAAACGCCCTTTGTCATCCAAAGCTAGCGAACTTGCACCTCGAAACATGCGTGATCCTATTTCTAAGTTGGTTGATCCAGTTTGATCCACTAAAACCCACTTTTTACCACAGAAGAACAGTCTAGGGCTTGACAAGCACTTTTGTCAAGCTCAGTCGGTACCTTTAACGCCTTTGAAAGCCAGAAAAATCGCGGGATTTGTGGAAGATCATGAATTTTGTGGAAAAAAGTGGAGAGATGAAAAAATGCCATATTTTTTGGCCGGATAATCACGTCATACTTTCAAATTAGAAATTAAAAATTCCATTTGTTAACCCTTGCTTAAGGATGCTTTTGCAGCTGAATTATTTATGCAAATTAGCTTGGTTGTCCCTACTCGATTCGGTATCATTCGCGCTCTCTGATCAGCTCCATAGGTGGGATTATTCTGAAATCTTCAATACAGTTTCGATTTTATCGCTTACTCGTTCTACTGTGCTTGCCATGTCTGATCATTATTTTATTTCTATTATGTGAGCAACGTCAGCAGGCATTAACACAACAGTCACAACAGGCGCTGCATTACGCCAAACAAGTTGCGGCGATCCAGCAGGTAGAACTCGCAGATACAGAACAAGTGTTACAGCAACTGTCGACCCGTATTGATCACCTTACTGTAGAGCACGGTAAATGTCCGCCGCTGCTTTATCACGCGATGCTGCTCAGCCCCAACCTAGCTAACCTTGGCATAGTTGACGCACAAGGGAAGGTACTTTGTACTACGCATCAAGCAGATCAACGCGAGATCAATATCGCCGATCGTGGCTACTTTAAAACCGCAATGCGCACTGCCCAGTTTAGTATTGGTGAGTATCAAATTGACCGCAGCATGCAGCGTGCAACAGTCAACTTCGCGCTACCAATTTACGATGATCAGCAACAATTTTTATTTATGCTTGTTGCGGTGAAAGGCTTAACGCATTGGAGCCAGACCCTTGCAAAACTGCCTCTTCCTGTTGGTACTCGGGTAATGATTGCCGACGCTAAAGCGCAAATCATTGCGCAATATCCAGCAGCAAATACAGAGCTTGGTCGTGCTGTTAGCAGTTCTTGGCCAAGCAATTTAAGCACGCAGGCGACGCTACTAAACACCCCAGAAGGCAATCGCTTGGTGTATGTAAAGCAATCACTCAATAACAGCAACCGAGCGTTACAAATCTACTTTAGTTTCGATTTTGAGTCCCAGTTGAGTAGCATAGACAAGCGTTTTGCGCTCTTTTTAGGGATCTTCTTTGTGCTTGTATGCATTTTGTTTTGGCAAACCCATTGGCAATTAAAACAACAGCTTTTAAAACCGCTTAGTGCACTCAAGCATGCTATTGCAAAGCTTGAGTCGGGCAAGCAAGATCCCCGTTTTGATGCAACCAAAGTACCCAGTGAATTTGAGCATATCGCCGAACGTTTTGCTCATATGGCACAAACACGCCTAGCCGCTGAAGACAATGCAAATCATAGACTTGCAGTTGTAAAAGCCTTGATTAATGCACTCCCCGATAGCTATGTGCGCTTAGATCAACAGGCTCAGGTCTTATCTCGCTATGGTGATTATACCGATAAGGCACAAACGCTGAGAGAGTTGCTACCAGAACATATTTATAAGCGGATCCGAGCAGAACTGGCACTGCTAAACGATAAAACCTATGTGCAACTCGAGTTTTCTCCAACCAGCAATCAAGTAGTTGAATGTCGCCTGTGCGCCATTGAATCCCATCCTCAGGCGTTGCTGATTTTCCGAGATATTAGTCAACGTAAGCATCAAGAAGAGGCACTAAACCTTGCAGCATTGGTGTACAACAATAGTAGCGAGTGCATGATCATCACGGATGCTAATGGCTTTATCTTGGACGTCAACCTCGCCTTTACGCGTGTAACTGGTTACTCACGCTCAGAGGTGCTGGGTAAGTCCACTGCCATGTTAGGATCGGGTCAACACGACCGTAGCTTTTACGAATTAATGTGGCAGCAGCTTAACGAACACGGCCGTTGGCAAGGTGAGATTGTCAACCGTAAGAAAAATGGCGAGCTTTACACCGAATGGCTAACTATTGATAGCGTTTATGATAGCAACCGTGAGATTTATCGCCGTGTCGCGATCTTCACCGATATTACCGAAGTTAAGCGTAAAGATGCGCTGATCTGGAAACAAGCACATTTTGATGAATTAACCGATCTTCACAACCGCGTAGGACTTAAAAAGCACTTAAAAAAGCAGGTTGCCAGCGGACAACAGCAAACCGCCGTGTTGTTACTCGATCTCGACAATTTCAAAGATATTAACGACACTTTAGGCCATTATTACGGTGACTTACTCTTAAAGTTAGTCGCGCAACGTTTGAAGGGTATGGCTCCGCACGCGTTTTTATCTCGCATTGGAGGTGATGAGTTTGTCTTTGTGTTGGAAGATGACGAACACAAAACAACATGCAAAGCATTGGCCTCCCAGATCCAATCAGCACTTAAACAACCGTTTGAGATCAAAGATGAGCAGTGCCATATCACGGCAAGTATGGGGATTGCCACCGCACCAACAGATGGTAATGGCGCAGAAGCCCTATTAAAGGCCGCCGATCAAGCAATGTATCGAGCAAAGCAACAAGGTCGCAATGGCTACGTGATTTTTGATGACACCTTACGCAAAGTCGCGGAATCTAGAATGCAAATGCTCAAAGGTATTCGTACTGCACTGCATAACAATCAATTTGAAATGCACTACCAGCCAATCGTGTCACTTGACGATAATCGCGTCGCCAAAGCCGAGGCCTTGATCCGCTGGCGACACCCAGAGCAAGGCATGGTGAGTCCAGCAGAGTTTATTCCGTTAGCCGAAGAAACTCAGCTCATTCACCATATTGGAGATTTAGCCTTTGCGCAGTCTGTTGACACGTTGACGCAACTACAGCACTTAGGCCATACAACACAAATTAGCATCAATGTGTCACCGGTCCAATTTGCCGCTAAAAATTGCACCTTAGCAAGCTGGAGTGACAAACTCACGACGCTTGCGATCCCCCCTGAACACGTGGTTTTAGAAGTTACGGAGGGAATGATGATGCACAATGATAGCCGCACAAAACAACGAGTTGAACGCTTAAAGCAGCAAGGTTTTCAATTTGCGTTAGATGACTTTGGCACGGGTTACTCATCACTTGCGTATCTAAAGCAATTAGATTGTCACTTTGTGAAAATTGATAAGCGCTTCGTCGATGGCATCGCAACCAATGCAGACGATTTAACCCTGTGTGAAACCATTATTTTGATGGCTCATCGCCTAGGCTTAAAAGTCATCGCTGAAGGCGTTGAGACCGCGACTCAGCATCAGCTATTAAAACAGGCTGGATGTGATTTTGGTCAGGGTTATTACTATTCAAAACCGCTACCACAACGCGAGTTTCTAACCTTAATGACAGAAAAAAGCCACATTGCTGTGGCTTAACTGAAGTTACTTAAATCTAGGTGCTTGGTTTATTCAGTTAAACCAAGCGCAGTCATCATTTTGTTTGCAACATCCACATGGTGCTGCATGGTTGAGAACTGCTTAGTTACGCCCGCAGGACCGAAAGTATAAACTGGTACTGGCGCAGCCGTATGCGTACCAGTACCCCACACTACGCTTTGCTCTGAAGCAATCGCGCGAGCGATTTTTCCGGTGTAATCTTCTTTGGCGTATACATAAAAGTCACCGAAGTCCTCAAACGCAGGGATCATCGTTGCATCATTATCGTCATAGACACTTTGACCAACCTTCTCTGCATTATCTAGCGTCACCGTGTAAGCCGTCATATCTTCAATAGTCGCTTTCCAAGTTGGGCCCGATACATTCTCATAGGCTTCATCAGGCGCAGCTTCTGCAAGGATATCGAAGAAGGTGCCTGTTTGCGCGTAAAGCTTGTCTAGTTGCGCAAGTGGACCAAAGTTAAAGTTAGGATGATATTCTTTAGCAACACCATTTACATACATACCATCGCCAGACAGCGTTTGTGCTTCAGGACGCTCATGCTTTGAATAACTAAAGCCAAAACTACCCGTTTCATGGTCCGCAGTCACAACGACTAGCGTATCGTTACGGTCTTTTACCCACTCATGAACAGCTTCAACGGCTTCATCAAATTTAAGCAGCTCGTTTAGCATCCAACCTGCATCGTTTGCGTGACCCGCCCAGTCAATTTGACCACCTTCAATCATCAAGAAAAAGCCATCTTCATCTTTAGACAAGATATCAAGCGCTTTCACCGTCATTTCTTTTAATGAAGGCTGAGTACAGCTGTTGCTTTGTTGACAAGCTTTGTAAGCAATTGCGTCACTCATACCAGAGTTTGCGAATAGACCTAGTACTTTTTCGCCTTCAAAACTGCTTAATTGTGCTTTATCAAAAGCAAGGCCATAACCATGTTGCTCTTTTGCTTCAACAACTAGGTTAGTTTCATCTCCACGCTTTGAACTTTTATATACGCTACTAGGCATGCCAAGTGCGTCAAGTTGTGCTTTTACTTCAGCATTGTCAGGCGTGCTCTTTGGTACAAATACGCGAGCGCCACCAGATAACATCACGTCAACGCTGCCAGAGCGAACTAATTGCTCAGCGATTTCAGCTTCGTATGAACGGTGCGGCATATGAGCAGCAAATGCTGCTGGCGTCGCATGCGTAATACGCGTATCTGAAACAAGACCCGTCGCTTTACCCGCGGCTTTGGCTTTTTCTAAGATAGTCGCTACTTTATTGCCATCGGCATCAAGGCCTATCATTTCAGAGCCTGCGGCAAGGCCGGTTGCTAATTGTGTTGCCGAACAAGCAGAGTCGGTCACTAGACTGCCAGTCGCGCCATGTGGTGCGTTCATGGAAAGGCCTAAGTGGCCACCCGCAGCAAGTTTAGACAGCGCAGTTTGATTGCCTTTGTTTTTATAAGTTGAGTTTGGCGCGCGCTGAGCATACTCTTCAAGTAAGCCAACTTGCTGTGGTCCCATACCGTCACCGATCATAAGGATCACATTTTTTACTTGTGTCACTTCTTGCACTGGTACTTCTTTGATGACTTCAACTTCTTTGATCACCTCAACGGTTTTTGTATCGTCATCACACGCGGTAAGTAGAATTGCAGAGATAGCAACTGTAAGTAACTTTTTATTCATTGTACTGTTCCTGAAACGTAATATTTGTCTGTAAGGCGGGCACAGTCTAGGCGCGTTACATGACTTTTTTATTTCAGCAAAGTGACAAAAAATATTTTATTTCACAATAAGTTACAATATAACAGTACAATTCAGATACGAAATCACACGCTACTCCAGTTGTGATTTAGAGTAATCACTCTCGACCTGAAGCACTGGTAAATAATTTAGAAATGGGTCGACTGGATAATCCAAATACAAAAATGCTCAACAGCACCGTTGCCATTGCCACTTGAGTAATTTGCAAACCATTTGGCAACTCTTCGCTGAGTAGCATTAAGGTGAGCACCACCGAAGCCAATCCCTTGGGGCCAAACCAAGCTAACGTAAAGCGCTCTTTGGTTGTCAGTTCACCACCTAACAAGCAGAGGAATACCGGGATCAATCTAAACATGGCGGTTGCTAACACTGCGTACACCCAAACCTGCCATTGGGTAACATTTAACAGCACTACACTTGCCGACAAACCAAATACTATCCAGATCATAAAAGCCGCAAATTCGGCGAGGTGCTCGCCTTCTTCGATAAGCTGATCTTTAAACTCATCACGATAATACTTATCAAACAGTAAACCGCTGACAAATGCAGCGATAAAACCGCTGCCATGCAAAGCTTGGGTTACCGAGAAAACTAAAAAAGCGATGCCAACAAAGAGAAAAGGGCTGGTTTTAGACGCAAAGTAATGATGTTGATAGGCGCGTTTAAGTAACCAAATGATCACCCCAGTCAGTAACCCCGCGACAACGAGTGCAATCCCCACTTCACGTATAAAAATCCAAGCAAATGATTCAGTCGTCGCTTGCATTCGCTCAGCTAATACTCCCAGTAAAAACAGAAATACCGGAATACACAGGCCATCATTCAAGCCACTTTCCACATTAATTGCCTCACGTAATCTCGTGGGCACAGACTTATCCTGAATGAAGGTTTT
Source organism: Pseudoalteromonas sp. BMB (assembly GCF_001709235.1). NCBI lineage: Bacteria > Pseudomonadati > Pseudomonadota > Gammaproteobacteria > Alteromonadales > Pseudoalteromonadaceae > Pseudoalteromonas > Pseudoalteromonas sp. BMB. The sequence continues at coordinate 16,025 of NZ_MBQA01000161.1, read as the reverse complement.
GCATAAAGTGGCATCGGTTGGAGTGATGATCACCGCAATTAAAAAGCAAGCCAACCAAGATAAATGAAATAGCTCATGGGCCACCCAAGCGCCGAATACCATGGTTAATGGCAGCCCGAGTAATAATTTAACCGGTAACTGAAAGCTGTGAGATAACACCCGTAATCGCGTTTTTGCAGCATCGGAAAATAAATAAATAGCAAGCGTCAGCTCAATAATCGGCAACCAAGTCTGTAAGCCATTAATATCTACCGCTAAAGCTTGTTGCCCTCCTTTAATATTACCAAGCACAAAGCCTATCGCCCCGCCCGTTAGCACAAACCACATAGGTGCGGTGAGCTCCGCCCTATCTAGTTGCCGAGCTGTAATGCTATAGATAAAAAGAGAAAGTCCAATCGCCGCAATCAAAGCATAAATCACGTTGCCATTCCTTTACTGAAAACTTGCTGCTGATAACGCGAGTATGACAAATCTTATTCAGTTAAGCCAAACATCTAACAACATCCTCCTATCTCCTATAAAGCGAATTAAACAACAAAGAGCTGCAGGCACTAATTAATTTTTCACCTTTGTGTCATCGGAATGTAAAAAACCGTCATTACTCTATCTGCAACAAACTGGACTAGACCAGAAAATTAACCCAAACTTTTGAGAAAAGAGCAATGAAAAAACTAACCCAAATCGCTGCTGCCGTGTTACTCGCCACCAGTCCCAGCTTATATGCTGCGACAGGTAAACTTGTTGGTGTTATAAAAGACCCACAAAGTAATCTGTCTGGCGCCGTTATCTCGGTAAAAGGCCAAGATGTATCCACTGTATCTGATTATCGTGGTCGCTTTGAACTGCCAAAACTAGATGCCGGTCGCTACACCTTAGTCGTGAAATATATGGGTTATCAGGAAACTGAACTTCAGGTTGAGGTAACTGATGGCAAAGTCACTACCTTGTCTCCAATCTTATTAAACCAACAACAAACGATGGAAGAAGTGGTCACGGTTGGGCAAATCTTCCGTGGCGCAATGGCCGCAGCAAATAACCAAAAAAATGCCAGTAATATCAAAAGTATCATTTCTGCCGATGGGATTGGTAAATTACCAGATAGAAATGCCGCTGAAGCCGTGCAACGTATTCCAGGTGTGTCGATAGAGCGTGACCAAGGTGAAGGCCGCTTTGTTGCAGTGCGCGGTTTACCGTCACAATGGAGTTCGGCCAGCATCAACGGTAACCGCCTTCCAACCGCTGAAGAGGAAACCACCAGCCGCGCTACTGCGTTCGACTTTTTTCCAAGCGAATTGATTGAATTTGTGGAAGTGTCTAAGGCTATCCCCCCTGACATGGAAGGCGATGCGATTGGCGGTAATGTTAATTTCGTGACCAAAAAAGGCGCTGATGATTTTATCCTCAAAACTAACTTCGCTGTGGGCCAAAATGAACTGGCCGATGGCACAAACTATTCTGCCAATGTGGTGTATGGCGACCGTCTACTCGACGACAAGCTGGGTTTTATTATTAACGCCACAGCTTGGCAGCGTGATTGGGCAACCGATAACTATGAGCCGCGCCGAGGTAACGATGGCTTAGGTATTTACCGCTTAGAGCTGCGTGATTATACGGGCACCCGTGAAACTTATGGCTTAAATGGCTCGCTGGAATATCAACTTGAAAACGGCACGCTGAGCGCCAGCGCGCTGTATGGCACACTGATTGATGATGAAACCCACTATAAGCACAGGCTGCGTTTTGATAAAGACCGTGCTGAGCTGCAGCATATTCGCAACGAACTCATCACCGAAATGCAAGGCTTTGAAATTGCAGGTGAACATGACTTTGGCTTTGATAAAACGCTCTCTTGGCAACTAGCCACGTACGAAAATGAGTTCCGCTATGGCGACAAACCCAACAGTGAAGACAACAGCTATTTTGTCGCCCGTTTTGATCAAAAAAATGTGGGATATGTTGGACTTGAAGACCGCGATACCGGTAAAAATTATGCTTACAACCAAGTAGACGGCGGCAGCGATCCTTGGAATGCCATTAGTAATCACTTCCCCTCGGGCTTTACACTCGATCCAAGCAAAATGGGTTTGTCTTGGGTTGAGCTATACAAAGTCTACGTCAACGAAAAAGACAGACTGGTAGCCAATGCCGACTTTGACTGGCAATACAATAACCAGCTAGCCGTTAAATTTGGGGCAAAATACCGTGACAAAGTCCGTAAAGCTGACTTTGCCGACGAGTTTTACGCGTGGGACAGCGAACAATATGGCGCAGCGCCAACGCTTGCAGACTTTGCTCTAAGCGATCAACCCGGTCGCAGCGATTACTTAAGCGAAGCCAAGTTTGATTATCGCACGCAGTTGTCGCAGGTGGCTTCCACCGATGCTCTTGCCCAGTTTTGGACGCAAAATCGCAATAAGTTCAAGCTAGATGTGGGTGAATCAGCACTCATCAGCAACGGTGGAGCGCTGGGCAGAAACTTCGATGTTGAAGAAACCCACACCTCGCTCTACGGTATGGCAACTTACCAAGCTAACGACAACTGGGAAGTATTAGGCGGCTTACGCGTTACCCGCACCGATACCGAAGTGTCTGGTTACACTTATTTAGCCGACGAAGACAAAGTTGTTGATACCACCAACAGCAATGATTATTGGTCAATATTACCCGCACTACATGTTACCTATCGCGCCAATGACGATACCAATTATCGCCTTGCACTAACTCGCACCTTTGCCCGTCCTGACTTTGGCTCATTAACACCAGGGGCAACTTACCTTGAGCAAGACAATCAGCTTAACTCAGGAAATCCAGCGCTCGACCCTACGTACTCAAATAATCTCGACTTGATGGTGGAACATTATTTTGACCGCGTTGGCTTGGTCTCTGCGGGGGTATTCTACAAAGATATCGAAGACCCTATCTTCCAAGCCACCAGCGTTGGCAATTACAACAACAAGCAAGGCGTGACCATCATCCGTCCTGAAAACGGCGATAGCGCTTGGCTTGCGGGCATTGAGCTGGCATTTAACCGCGACCTTGGTTTTATTTCTGACAGTTTGAGCAACTTTGGGGTAATGACCAATGCGACCTTTATGGACTCTGAAATGCAGATCCCAGAGCGCATAGAAAAAGTAGCCATTCCACGTCAGGCCAATGAGCTTTACAACTTTACGCTGTATTACGACGACACCCGTTTTGCCGCTCGAATAGCACTTAATCATAAAGGTGCTTATATCGAAGAGCACGGCGGCGATAGCCAATCGGATAGCTACTATGGTGCCAATACCAGCGTCGACTTTACAACGTCATACCAACTTAACGAACAAACGTTAGTTTACCTAGAGCTGAGTAACCTCACCAATGAAGCATTGCAGTACTACCAAGGTGAGCAGGGCCGTCCATTACAGGTGGAATACTATGGTATCCGCGGCATGGTCGGCATTAACTACCAATTTTAATACCAATTCACTTGATTAAGCCGATTGGTATACACCGGTTGACGGGCAATCCACAAAGGATTGCCCTCGAATTACCGAGGATCCTATGATGTTGCAGATCACCCTATTTAACGCCCGCCCACGCTGGCTAAAAGACGCCCAAGGTATCGGCTTTGTACTATTTGCCGCGACCAGTGCGTTTATGACTTACTTTTGTATGTACGCCTTTCGTAAGCCATTTTCGGTCAATACCTATGAAGCCTTTGATGACCCAAGTTGGGTTGTTAGCTTTAAAATTGCCTTGATCCTTTCGCAAGTGTTTGGCTACCTATGCGCGAAATTTATCGGCGTTAAAGTGATTGCTGAAATGCAGCATCATTATCGCGGCCGTGCGATTTTGGCCATGATTTTAGCCGCCGAGCTCGCACTGGTGCTATTTGCCATTACTCCTACGGGCTGGAATCTGGTTTGGCTGTTTGCCAATGGCCTCTCCCTTGGGATGATCTGGGGTTTGGTTTTTAGCTTTTTAGAAGGTCGTAAAACCACCGAAATCTTAGGTGCGGTACTCAGCGTGACTTTTATTCTAGCCTCTGGATTGGTCAGAACTGTGGGCAAATGGCTGGTGAGTGAACTCAATGTGCCTGAACTATGGATGCCAGCGGCAACCGGGGCGATTTTTCTGCCGCTGCTTGTACTTAGCGTTGCTTGTCTCAATAGCATTCCTGAACCTACACAAGAAGATGAACAATTACGACAAAAGCGCGCGCCAATGGATGGCAAAGCACGGCTGGCGTTTTTTAAACAGTATTGGTTTGGAATAACCGTGCTGGTGCTTAGCTTTTTACTCTTTACCGGCTTTCGTGACTTTAGAGATAACTTTTCAGCCGAGATCTGGCAGGCCTTAGGGTATGGGCAAGAACCCGCCATTTTTGCTTATGCCGGGATCCGCATCGCCTTTATCGTGCTCATTGCGCTTGCCGCTTTGGTGTTAATTAAAAATAACCGCATCGCATTTTTTGCCAACCATGGCTTTGTCTTACTCGGGGCTGCACTGCTGGCTGGTAGTACGTATTTATACCAAACCCAAAGTCTCGATCCTAAAACTTGGATGGTACTACTCGGGGCTGGTCTTTATATCAGTTATATCCCCTATAACTGCTTTTTGTTTGACCGCATGATCTCAGCAGTTGGCTCGACTGCGAACGCCGGTTTTTTGATTTATCTGGCGGATTCGGCGGGCTACATCGGCTCAGTGGGCATTTTGCTCTATAAAACTTTTGCCACACCTGAGCTCAGTTGGCTGCACTTTTTTACCATGGCCTGCTACTGGGTAGCGTTTATCGCAAGCGCCCTCGTAGTGAGTTCAATTATTTATTTTGCCGTGAAATTAAAGCGACCACGTAAGGCGTCAACGCAACTACGCGCCACGGCACTTTCATCACATATTTCCTAGCTAGGAGTCTTAGCAACATGAAACACATTGAAGCATTAATTTTGGATTGGGCTGGTACTGTGGTCGACTATGGTTCGATTGCCCCTACCAGTATTTTTGTTGAAGCATTTAAGCAAGCGTATCAATTTGATATTTCCTTAGCTGAAGCGCGCGGTCCGATGGGAATGGGTAAATGGGATCACATTAATACCTTGCTACAAATGGACAGCGTCCGCACCCGCTGGAAAACACAGTTTGGTCAGGCACCGAGTACGGCAGATGTTGACCATATTTATCAAACCTTTATGCCGCTCCAACAGGCAAAAGTCGCCGACCGAGCAGCCCCCATTCCGGGCGTGCTTGCGGTGATCAAACGATTACAACAACAAGGCGTTAAGATTGGCAGTTGTTCTGGATATCCCAAGCCTGTGATGGACGTGCTAGTGCCTGCCGCTGCCGACTATGGTTATCAACCAGATTGTGTGGTTGCCAGTGATGAATGTGCGGCAGGCTCTCGCCCAGGCCCTTGGATGGCGTTAGAAAACGTGCAAAGACTTGGCATTAATCGCGTATCAGGATGCGTAAAAGTCGATGATTCCGCGCCGGGAATTAGCGAGGGATTAAATGCCGGCATGTGGACCGTAGGACTTGCGTTAACGGGTAATGCCGTGGGACTTAGCGAAGAAGAATGGACTGCGCTTGGTCACGAAGAGCAAAAAGCACGTTCCCTTAGTGCTTATCAGCAGCTTGGCGAGGCCGGTGCGCATTATGTGATTGACTCACTAGCCGACATCGAAATGGTCTTGGTGGATATTTCTGCTCGTATTGCCCGTGGAGAGCGCCCGTAATGCGCTTTCAGCCTTTTTGGTTTGATGAAGCAATCACTCAAGCCGATATTGAAGCCGCAGCAAGCGCGCCGTCTCATGGCGCGTTAGATACCCAAGTTTGTATCATAGGTGGCGGCTTTACTGGCCTTTGGACAGCCATAACGCTGAAAAAGCAAAAACCTGAGCTGAATATCGCCATCATTGAAAAGGACCTCTGTGGACAAGGTGCTTCGGGTCGTAATGGCGGAGCTATGCTGACATGGTCGACTAAGTTTGCCAGCTTAATTAAAGAGTTTGGCTTAGAACAAGCCTGCTTTTTAGTGCGCCAGTCGGAGCAGGCCGTTCATAACATTAAAGCCTTTACCAGTAAACACGGGATTGAATGTGATTGCCGCGTTGATGGTACTTACTATACGGCTTCTAATCACAGCCAGCGTAATGCCTTTGGCCCCATTACCACCCTACTCGAGCAACACCAGCTTAATGCGTGGCAAACACTGGATGAAGCGCAGTTGCAAGCAACCGGCTCTAATGCCAACCTTGCTGGAATTTACTCCCCCCATGCCGGTAGTGTTCAACCCGCCAAGCTTGTGCGTGGACTGATGAAGGTGGCAAAAACCCTTGGGGTCAAAGTATTTGAACACACCCGCTACCTAAAGCATCAAGGCCAAGACACGCTAACCATTACCACAGACAAAGGCGAGATCAGAGCCAATCAGCTGGTATTTGCCGTTAACGCTTGGCTACCAAGCTTATTGCCGCAGTTTTCTCGCAGCGTGGTGTTGGTTTCGAGCGATATGGCGATCACCACACCAGCGCCTGAAAAGCTTGCAGCAATGAGGCTGAACCACGGTGCTCCGGTGATTGATGCACGCATTTTTGTGAATTACTACCGCACCACCTCAAGCGGTCGATTAATGCTTGGCAAAGGCGGAAATTATTTTAGTTTCAATAACCAAGTGAGAGACACCTTTCACCGTGCTAGCCGTTATCAAGCCATTCTTGAACGCTCATTTAGCCATTTTTTTGCACATCACCAACTCGAGATAGACAGAACTTGGACCGGCCCCTCAGACCGAAGTGTCTCTGGTATGCCTTTATTTGGTCACTTAAATGGTCAAGCCAATGTGTTTTATGGCAGCGGTTACTCGGGTAACGGCGTGGTGCAATCCTATTTAGGTGGACAAATCTTAGCAAGTCTTCTGCTTAATCAACATAACGACTGGCGTCACTGCGCCTTGGTCAACCAAACGCTTAAACAGTTTCCCGTCGAGCCATTTCGCACCGCGGGAGCCTTAATGGTGAGAAATGCCATTCGCCGTAAAGAAAGCGCTGAGGATAACAACACGCCACCGCATAAACTCGATGTTTGGCTAAGCAAGCTTAGTGGCAGCGCAGCAAAATTAGATCCGAACGTGAAGCAGGAGTATATAAAGTGAATGCCATCGCACAAATAAAACAGCTATTCGAGCAATATGGTCATGCCACCTATGACGAGGCATGTAGCCAAATTTACCATGCCGAGCAATGCGCCACCCTCGCGAAAGAAAATGGTTATGATCAAGCGACCCAAATCGCTGCATTTTTACATGATATTGGCCATTTTGTTGCTCAGTCTCAGCATAACCCCGACTTTACCCCACAAGGGTATAGCAATCATGGCGATTTAGGGGCGGATCATTTGACTCAACTTGGTTTTGATCACGCGGTGACAATGCTAGTACGCAATCACGTAGATGCGAAACGCTATCTGGTCAGTATTGATGAGAAGTATCACCAAACCCTCTCTCCAGCCAGCCAACTAACGCTAACAAGACAAGGCGGAAAAATGAGCCCCGAAGAACTTGCGGCATTCTCCAAGCTGCCTGAATTGGACGCCATTATCGCGCTGCGTCGTTTTGATGATTTAGGGAAAGATCCGAGTTTAGCCGTTTTGCCGAGTAGCTATTGGTTTAGCCAAATAGAAGCCTATTTGGCGAGTTAGGCCAATCTGAGTTTACAAGTCTATTTATCCTGTCATAAAACGATAGTAAGCTTGTCACAAAAGGTTTTATCGACTCAATTATGCTGCTTTATCAACGTATTCGAAACCATATCCAAGCGCTGCTAGCCGCTGGCAGCATGACGTCCGGTGCCAAGTTGCCTTCAGAGCGTGCGCTGCAAGAAACATTTAGCTCAACACGGATCACCGTCCGTGAAGCCCTAGCGCGACTAGAAGCCGAAGGACTTATCTTTAGCCAAAAGCGTCGTGGCTGGTTTGTCACACCGGAAAAACTCAAATGGCATCCAGCTAAAAAAGTAAACTTTAACCACCTTGCCATTGAACAAGGCTTTACACCAACAACTCAAGTAGTGGCAATTAATGCCCCTTCCACAGAGCCTGAGTTTAGCCACTCTCATTTTGACGGCCAGCCGGTGTATAAACTAACCCGAGTACGCGCGTTAGATGGTCGCGCAATAATGATGGAACAGATCTATTGTGCAGCCAAACGTTTTGCCGACTTACACAACCAACCGCTGGATGGTTCAATCACAGAAGTGATGTCGACCCACTACCAAGTTGACGTCAGCTTTGAACAGTGTGTGATAAGCGTTACCGTACTACCCGATGATGTTGCCGACAAATTAGAAAAGAACAACGGCGCACCTTGTTTAAAGGTACTGCGCGCCCGCTACGACGCCGAGCAAGCATTGGTGGATTACAATATTGAATATTGGCTCCATGACGCCATAGAAATGATTGTTGAAGGCGTGTAACCTCCATACCCGTAGGTCGTGCTTTAGCACGACAACCTTTCCGCATATATCGTCGCGTCTAAAGCACCTCCATTAATTCTATACCCTATGTCTAAATACAATTTATTGGTGGGATATTGGGTTTAGCATGCCATAACTGACTATTCCAAAATCCAAATAGGTATACACTTATGAAAACAACTAGTTATTAGATTTGCATGGAGAGTTAATTTGAAAATACGTAAACTACCAACGGATCTTGAGATTCTAGGGTTCATTTACAAGCATTATTATTATGAGTTCGCCACTTATGATGAAAACAACAAAAGTAGGCGATGCAAGGTTTTTGTTAGGGTCGATTGCAAGTTAATAGGTGATCATTTCGGCGTAGATAGAGATATTATCTTTGGCAGGCTGTATTATCATCTAAACAGTGTTTACAGCTACAAGAAAGAGAATGGCACATCAGTCGATTTTTACCTCAACGAATTAAAAAGTGTAAATTTCCCTTACCTTGCATCAGTTCTTGCTGAGCTACGCCAAGCTGATAGACGCTTCAAATTTTCACTTGTGGTCTCAATCTTTGCGGCCTTGATTGCTTTAACATCTCTCGGCATGAACTTTTATAAGCTAGGTGAGCAGAGTACTCAGATTGCTCCCAGTAAAGCCAAAGACGTGTCAAAAGATGTAAGGTAAATGCGAACACCCGATATTGGAAAAAATTATGTCACAGCAACAAAGGCAAGTACCGCTAGTCTTCCAAGATTTACCAGAGGGGTTGGCTATTGCAACTGGTAACAATGCTGCATGGCTTTGCCATTGTTCTCGAACACTTCCGCTACTTGGTAAAGCGGGCCAGATAAAAGGGGCGAGTGATAATACCAAAGTAACCTGTGAAGAGTGCAGTGCGTCATATTTTGTGGTGCCTGATGGTGGAGACTACAAAAGGGCTGTTGCAGTAAAAGAAATATGAACGATGAATTTTTTAGACCTACAAAAATAAATGTTGTAATGCATATCATTGCTTACGCGGCGTTTATTACATACACCAGAGACTTTCCAGCTTCTGTTAGCACAGCGATGATCTGTGATTTGGTAAAACGTGATTTTTCTTAGTTAGCCTCCAGCTTTAATGAGTGCAGAATCATTTTATGGGAAGGTGATAGCCCAGATTAGGCCACCGTTAACACAATTGAAGATTCCCTACTCATTTATTTAGCTAAAGGGGTGTAACCCCCTTAACCCATCGCCGCGTAAAGCGGCTCCTACTCTGACGGTTTACCAGTATTTTGCTTGTGCGATAGCTTCTAGTAGCCCGCTAATATCTGCGGCATACACTTCGCCAATATTACCGATCCTAAAGCAATCTGCGTTTGATACTTTGCCGGGGTAAATCACATATCCTTTTTGCTTCAATGCTTCATAAAAGCGCTTAAACTCATAGCTTTCGTCACTTGGTGAATAAAAAGAAGTGATAATAGGTGAATGCATGGCTTCTGGTAACAAGGCTTCAAAACCAAGGGCTTTCATGCCGCTAACGAGCTGTTTTTGATTTTCGCTGTAGCGCTTAAATCGCGCAGAAGCGCCTCCCTCTTGCGCCAATTCTTCCAGTGCTTTGGCAAAAGCCCTGACAACATGCGTTGGCGAGGTAAAACGCCATTTACCATGATGATTTTCCATGGTTTTCCACTGGGCGTGAAGATCCAACGAGAGTGAACGTGCTTGTCCTTCAGAGGCAACCAGCAGCGCCGTTTTCGCGATCACAAAGCCAAAACCTGGGACACCTTGAATACATTTATTTGCTGAGCTAATGAGGATATCAATTTGCCACTCGTGCATATCCATCTCAATGCCGCCAAAACTGCTCATGGCATCAAGGATCATTACTTTATTGTGATGTTTCGCAAGCTCAGCTACGCGCTTAACCGGATTCAGCATCCCCGTTGTGGTTTCGCAGTGTACCATTGCTACGTGGGTGATCTCAGGGTGTTGCTCAAGCGCTTGTGAGATCTGCTCTAGTTGCGGCAATTCGGTTTCAACAAAGTTGAGCGCTATCACATTAATATTAAGATAATTGGCTATCTCAATAATACGCGCACCATAAGCACCATTATTGATAACCAGTAAAGTGCCAGACTTAGGAATAAAAGTCCCAATAGCCGCCTCTACACTTGCTGTACCACTGCCCTGCATTAAGGTTGCACTGTAGTCACTGCGATACTGCGGATCTGCAACCGCAATTTCACAAAGCTGCTTGCGAATAACTTGCACCACACCTTGGTTATATTCATCATCCCAAGTACACCAGTCTTTCAACATGGCTTCTTTCACTGTGTGGGAGGTACTGAGCGGGCCTGGTGTCAGGAGTAAATAATCGTTGTTCATAACTTGCCTCTAAACTGGTCTATACCAGATTATTTAACCGAGTTTAGGTGACAACGGCATGACAGTTTTATGAAACTAAGATTGATGTCGTAATGATGTTCAATGAAACCTCGCCTTTACCCTAAATGGCAAAGGCGAAGAGAAGCAACAGAGGCTCTGATTGTTATCCCGAGTTTAGGTTATTTAACCTGAACTCAGGATAAGAAGTTAGTTAATATTTATACCCGTTTGGATTATTGCTTTGCCAGCGCCATGTATCTTGCATCATGGCATCCAATCCTCGCTCTGCATGCCAGCCTAATTCAGATTTGGCTTTTTCAGGCGCAGCGTAACAAGCGGCAATGTCGCCATCGCGACGCGGTTTAATGTCATAGGGTATAGCTTTGCCCGCTGCCTTTTCAAACGCGGTAACCATCTCTAGTACCGAGTAGCCATTGCCGGTGCCTAAGTTATAGATATGTGTGCCTGCTGCTACTGCGATTTTCTCAAGTGCTTTTAAATGGCCAATAGCAAGGTCAACCACGTGAATGTAATCTCTCACGCCCGTACCATCTTTGGTGTCATAGTCGTCGCCAAAGACGCCTAAACTCGCCAGTTTACCAACAGCAACCTGTGAGATGTAGGGCAGTAAGTTATTGGGAATACCATTTGGGTCTTCACCAATTAGCCCCGACTCGTGTGCACCAACCGGATTAAAGTAACGCAAAATAGCAAAGGCCCAACGCGGGTCTGATTTAGCGACATCCTGTAGTAGCATTTCAACCATCAGCTTTGACGTACCATAAGGATTGGTTGTGCCACCAACTGGGAAATCTTCACGAATAGGAAGACTGGCAGGATCTCCATAGACCGTCGCTGACGAGCTAAAAACTAGCTTAAATACATTGGCGTCACGCATTGCATCAAGGAGCGTCAACGTGCCTTGGACGTTGTTTTGATAATACTCGATTGGCTTTTGAACCGACTCTCCAACGGCTTTTAAACCAGCAAAGTGGATCACTTCTTCAATATCATATTGCGCAAATACACTATCAAGAAATGCCTTATCAAGAATATCACCTTGATGGAATGCGGCTTCCTTTCCTACTATCTCAGCAACTCTATGTAATGAAGTCTGCTGAGAATTGCTTAGATTATCTACGACCACTACCTTTTTGCCTTGCTGTAGCAGCTCTAATACAGTGTGAGAGCCAATATAGCCTGCACCACCTGTTACGAGAATCGTCATACCTATTCCTATGGTTGTTGTCTATGCACTGCGTTTAACATGCAATTTAATATATCGCTATCAATCTTCGCTGTGGCATACAAATGCCAGCTTGTTATCAAAAAAGCTCAAGCGAGAAATTGAAGTCTGACAGTAACTTCTTAAGTTTCTTAATAAGTGGACTTTTTTGGGCGCATTTAAATCTCGGTAATAAATTTTATTATCTAGTGCATACGCCACTTTATTATCATCCAACCAGGTATAATCTTGCACTTGACTGGGAAGAGCAAAAAATCGCTGAATATGATCGCTCTCTCTGTGGTAGGTTGCGAACCACATCAAGCCATTGACTTGATAAGTAAAAGCAAACACGTCACGCGCACGGTTGTAAGACAAAGTTCGGCCAATATCTTCGGCAAGAATTTGTGGTAAATGACCGTTAATATCTGTGTATTGTAAGGTATGCGGAGCAGTTTCAGTCGCACCTAAAATAAACATAATCAGATCTTGGTTGCTCCCCCAAGCATGATATCCAACAGGTTCAATATGCTCAAAAACACGACTTGGTTTTGCCGCCTGATCAAACGGATAAAACCACAGTTTTTGCTTACCGGATCCCTCAACCACAATCGTCGTTAACCCTTCCCCATTGGGATGTAGTGTGGGTGAATACTCGGAGACAGGGGATTGCGTGAGGTTGGTTGTGTTTTGGCTTTGAAAGTCATAAAAAAACAGGTCCGTTTGGCTATTGCCATCAGCGCTTACTTCCGCGGTATAGTAAACCCCAGAGTCAGTCACTAGCGGCTGATTAAAATACGCGGTGTTTTCGGTAATTGGTTTAGCACTGAAATGTTCACCTAATTCAGCTAGCCATATTTGGCTTTTGGGCATGGCTGAATAAGCCGGTAAACAGGACGCGAAAGCGAATAGACAAACTGCGAGCTTCACACGCATTGAAATGGGCATGGACGTTCCTTTGATTTTTCATTGTAGTTATATCACCCTGCTATGATACCCAACACTCGCCCTCAAGCAAAGCTTGCCAAAAACTTTGCTTCGCGTAACATCGAATTAACGGATGATGAAAGCTAAGGCAGATTTATGTCAGACAAACACCCTATTATCGCCATTACTGGTAGTTCAGGCGCAGGTACTACAACAACGACAAGCGCGATAAAACACATATTCCGCAGTCTTAATACCAAAGCCGCCTATGTCGAAGGCGATAGCTTTCATCGCTACACTCGCCCTGAAATGGATAAATTGCGTCGCGAAGCGCTGCAAGAAGGTAAGCACATTAGCTACTTTGGTGAAGAAGCTAATGACTTCGGCGCATTAGAAAGCCTGTTCAAAAGCTATGGCGAAACCGGCAATGGCAAAGTCCGTCGCTACCTTCATACGTTTGACGATGCCGTGCCATTTAATCAGCTACCTGGTACTTTTACTCCTTATCAAGAACTGGAACAAAACACCGATATGCTGTTTTATGAGGGGCTGCACGGCGGTGTCGTGACCCCCGAATATGATGTGGCCAGCAATGTTGATTTATTGATTGGCATGGTGCCTATCATCAACCTTGAATGGATCCAAAAGCTCATTCGCGATACCAATGAGCGCGGCCACTCCAAAGAAGCGGTTATGACGTCAATTGTGCGCTCAATGGATGACTACATTAATCACATTACTCCCCAGTTTTCTCGCACGCATATTAACTTTCAACGCGTGCCTACCGTGGATACTTCTAACCCATTTAGTGCTAAAGACATACCATCATTAGACGAAAGCTTTGTAGTTATCCGCTTTCGTGGCATCGAAGATGTTAATTTCCCTTACTACTTACAAATGATCGAAGGCAGCTTTATGTCTCGTGTAAACACGTTAGTTGTGCCGGGCGGGAAAATGGGGCTGGCAATGGAATTAGTACTGACTCCACTTATCAAAGAATTATTAGTAAAGAAACGCGCCCTTGAGAATATGGCACCAGTCGATTTACCGATTTAACCCAGCTTATGTTTTGATTAGGAATAATAGCTTCCTTGCATCGCTCCATATCACACTTTACACTGACGCCTTTTAGGGCATCACGAGTAGTTGTTATATGGACGTGCTTACCATTTTAGTGGGGTCTAAAAACCCAGTAAAAATCAATGCTGCAAAAACCATCTTTGCGCAGTACTTTCCCAATGCAAAAATTGACTGTCAGGGTATCTCAGCGCCGAGTCTCGTTGCGGATCAGCCTTTAGGTGAACAAGCCACCCGCGAAGGCGCAGAGAATCGTGTTACTTACTTACAGCAACATCATCAAGCCGATTTTTATTGTGCTATGGAAGGAGGCGCTGCCAAATTTGAATACGGTGCAGCTACTTTCGCTTATGTCGTCATTGCGGATAACCGTCGTACGAGTGTCGGCCGTAGTTGTAATTTGCCGCTACCGGCATCGGTCTACGCGCGTCTTGAACAAGGTGAAGAGCTAGGACATGTAATGGATGACCTCTTCAATACCACTAATATCAAGCAACAAGGCGGTGCTATCGGTTTACTAACCAACCATCTTGCCACCAGAGAAAGTAGCTACACGCAAGCCTTATTGCTCGCAATGGCGCCCTTTAATCACCCAGAGATGTACTTATAATGCCGAACTACACACATATTTTATTTGATGCGGATGAAACCTTATTTAGCTTTAATGCCAAACTTGGATTACAAACGCTGTTTGCTCAATATGACATTGTGTTCACTGACGAGGACTATGAGCAGTACAACAGCTTAAATGCGTCACTTTGGGTGCAGTATCAAAATGGTGAAATTGACGCAAAAACACTTCAGGTAACGCGCTTTAGCCACTGGGCTGAAAAACTCGATATCGCACCTGAAACACTCAATGCGGGATTCTTGGCAGCGATGGCAGAAATTTGCCAACCATTACCGGGAGCTAAAGCCTTGCTCGACAGCCTGAAAGGCCAATGTACTTTGGCTATTATTACCAACGGATTTGCCGCGCTTCAGCAAAAGCGCTTAGAGCACACCGGCCTTGTAGATCGTTTTTCTGAAGTGGTGATCTCTGAGTTGGTAGGTAAAGCAAAACCAGATCCGAGTATTTTTGCGCATACGTTAGCGCTGTTGGGGAATCCCGACAAATCCAAAGTATTAATGGTTGGCGACACACCAGCGAGTGACATTTTAGGCGCAAACCGCTTTGGGATTGATAGCTGTTGGTTAAAGCATGATGGCAAAGTCTGCCCCGAGCATATCAAGCCAACCTATACCGTAGGGTCTCTTAAAGAGTTGCAAGCGATTTTAATGGGGTAATACCCTGTACAATTGTGTGGGAATAAGCTGACCTTGCAGGTTTTAAAAGCTCGCCGAGCAAATCAGCTCCTACCAAAGGTAGACCTGAGTAGGAGATGTATGGACTCCCCCCCCCTTAACGGGAGAGTACGGTATAAAGATATTGCAAAACACTTTTACCAAATAAGGAGTCCATACATGACACAGTCTAATTTAATTGCTATCGACTTGGCAAAAAACATTTTCCAGGTGGCACAGCTGAAAGGCAATAAACTCAAATTTAATAAGCCAATGAAACGCGAACCTATGCTTGAGTTGCTAGCAAAAGCCGAGGGTTCAAAGGTCGTGATGGAAGCTTGCGGTAGCGCCCAGCATATTGCTCGCAAAGCCCTGTCGTTGGGGCATGATGTCATGTTGCTTCCCCCTAAGTTCGTAAAAGCGTTTAGGCAAGGCCAAAAAACTGATGCAAATGATGTCCTCGCTATTGCCAGTGCAAGCCAAGCATATAACGTAAAGCCCTGTAAAATCATGACAGTTGAAGAGCAAACGTTGCAGTCATTGAGCCAAGCGAGAACCTTAGTAGATAAACAAAAGACTCAGCTTTCAAATCAAATACGTGGATTGCTATTAGAGTTTGGTATTGTCATTAATCAAGGCGATGCAGCGTTAACACAAGTCGTTCCAGATATTTTAGAAGATGCTGAAAATGCGCT